>JAJZJY010000118.1 GCA_021809885.1 Actinomycetes bacterium | reverse complement strand
TCCTCCAGCAGGCCGGCGAGCAGGGCGGCGCCGTCGACGGGCCGGCCGGCGGCCTGGCCGGCGCAGACGGCGCCCGGCGGAGCGGCCGACAGGTTGAGGCCGATGCCGACGACGACGGCGCCGGAGTGGGACTCGGCGAGGATGCCCGCGAGCTTGCGGTCGTCGACGAGCAGGTCGTTGGGCCACTTCACAGCCGGGCTGAAGCCCCCCACCCTCCGGCAGGCGGCCGCTGCCGCCAAGGCGGCGGCCGATCCGGCGAGGTGGTAGCGCGAGGTGTCGAGATCGCCGGGGCGGAGCAGGACCGACACGAGCAGGGCGGTGCCCGGCGCCGCGTCCCAGCGCCGGTCGAGGCGGCCGCGCCCAGCGCTCTGGTGGTCGGCGACGACGACGAGCCCCTCCGGCGCGCCGGCCAGGGCCGCCTCGGCGACGACCCGGTTGGTGGAGTCGGTCTCCTCCAAGTGGCGGATGGGACCGAACCGGGTGCCAGTGCCAAGGTGGGCGACAACTCGCTCGCAGTCCTGCATGCTGACAGACTGCCTTCCCGTGCCCAGCAAGGTCCTCATCGCCAATCGGGGCGAGATCGCCGTCCGGGTCATCCGCACCTGCCGGGAGCTGGGCGTGGCGACAGTCGCGGTCTACTCGGACCTCGACCGTGACGCCATGCACGTGAGGCTCGCCGGCGAGGCGTACGCACTGGGCGGCCAGACCGCACCGGAGAGCTACCTCGACGCCGCCAAGGTCCTGGCGGCGGCGCGGCGCAGCGGCGCCGATGCGGTGCACCCCGGCTACGGGTTCCTGTCGGAGAACGCCGAGTTCGCGCGGGCGGTCACGGCAGCGGGCCTGGTGTGGATCGGCCCGCCGCCGGAGGCCATCGAGGTCATGGGCGACAAGATCAGCTCACGAGTCGCGGCGCAACGTGCGGGCGTCGCCGGCGTGCCCGGGACGACGGAGGTCCTGGTGTCGGCCGACGAGGTGGTCGCGTTCGGAGGCCAGCACGGCTGGCCGGTGGCCATCAAGGCGGCCTACGGCGGTGGGGGCCGGGGCATGCGGGTGGTCCCGTCGGCGGCGGAGGCGCCTGCCGCCTTGGAGTCGGCGCAGCGAGAGGCGGAGAAGGCCTTCGGCCGCTCGGAGTGCTACCTCGAGCGTTACCTCGCCTGGCCGCGCCACGTGGAGGTCCAGGTCTTCGCCGACCGGCACGGCAACTGCATCCACTTCGGCACCCGTGACTGCTCGGCGCAGCGACGCCACCAGAAGTTGATCGAGGAGGCACCGGCGCCGTCCATCCCTGCGGAGACGCTCGAGGCGATGGGTGACGCCGCCGTGAAGGTGGCCACCGCCTGCGGCTACACCAACGCCGGCACCGTCGAGTTCATCTACCAGGACGGCGAGTTCTTCTTCCTGGAGATGAACACGCGCCTCCAGGTGGAGCACCCGGTGACCGAACAGGTCGTCGGCAGGGACCTCGTGGCGCTGCAGCTGGCGGTCGCAGACGGCGAGCCGTTGCCGCTGTCGCAGGGCGACGTCCGCCTCACGGGCCACGCCTTCGAGGTTCGCCTCAACGCCGAGGACCCTGCCGGCGGCCGGTTCCTGCCGTCGCCGGGGAGGATCACCCGGTTCTACCGTCCCGACGGCTACGGGGTCCGCACCGACGCCGGCTACGACGAGGGCGACACGGTCAGCCAGTACTACGACAACATGATCGCCAAGCTCGTCACCTGGGGCCCGGACCGGGAGGCGGCGCGCCGCCGGATGCTACGCGCCCTCGAAGAGCTGGTGATCGAGGGCGTCGCCACCACAGCCCCGGCCGACGTGGCGATCCTCTCCCACCCGGACTTCGTGGCGGTGGAGCACTCGACCAACTGGGTGGAGACGCGCCTCGACCTCTCCGGCGTGGCCGCAGCAGCGCCGGTGGGTGCCCCCGGCGCGGCCAGCGTCCGCCGGGACGTCGACGTCGAAGTCGGTGGGCGCCGCTACTCGGTGCGCCTGTGGGTGCCCGAGGGCGATGCGGTTGTGCCTGTCGCCGGCGACGCCGCGCCCCGTGCCCGCTCCCGTCCCGCCGGCGGCCACACCAGCGGTGCTGCCGGGAGCGGGGCGGTCACCGTGCCGATGCAGGGCACGATCGTGAAGCTGCTCGTCGCCACCGGCGACGCGGTCGACGTCGGGCAGGCCGTCGTGGTCCTGGAGGCGATGAAGATGGAGAACAACATCACCGCCGAGACCTCCGGGACCGTGCTCGAGGTCAGGGTGGCGCCAGGCGACGCCGTCGGGGCCGGCGACGTGGTTGTCGTGATCGGCTAGCAGCGCCCTCTTCGCCGGCGGCAGCCCGGACGCCTGCCTCCCTACTCGGCCGCGTCCGCCAGTGCCTCGGAGAGCGTCGGGTGCACCAGGCAGCTCTCGACGATGTCGCTGACCTTCAGGTGGGCGGTCACGGCGACGGCGATGACCGAGATCAGCTCGGCGGCGTGACGCCCCACGATGGAGCCGCCGAGCACGACGCCGGTGATCGGGTCGGAGACGATCTTCACGAACCCGCCCGGGTCGTCGTTGATCAGCGCCTTGGCCGTCGACGCGTACGGGACTTTCGTGACGCGGATCTTCCGCCCGCTCGAGAAGGCTTCCGCCTCCGCCAGGCCGACATCGGCGATCTCCGGCTCGGTGAAGATGGCGGAGGCCGCCTTGTCGTAGTCGATGTGGTGGTGCTCCCGGGTGTGCAGGCCCATCAGGTGCTCAGCGACCTTGCGGCCCTGCATCGACGCCACCGACGAGAGCGGGAGCTTCCCCGAGACGTCACCGGCGGCGTATATGTGCGCGACGTTGGACTGGCAGTGGTGGTTGACGACCACGTAGCCGCCACGGTCGACCTCGACGCCGGCCGCCTCCAAGCCCAGCCCGTCGCTGTTGGGGATCGACCCGATGCAGAACAGGGCGTGGCTGCCGAGGGCGGTGCGACCGTCGTCGCAGGCCACGGCGACGCCGTCACCGCTTCGTTCGACCATCTCCGCCCTGGCACCCTTGAGCAGGCGGACCCCGCGCCTCAACAGGCTGTCCTCGAGGGCGGCGGCGACCTCGGGGTCCTTGTAGGGCAGCACCTGCTGGCGGGACACGATGAGGGTTACCTTCGAGCCCAACGACGAGAACATGTGGACGAACTCCACGCCTGTCACCCCGGACCCGATGACGACGAGGTGCTCGGGTACGGTGGGCGGTGGGTACGCCTGGCGGGTGGTCAGGATCCGGTCGCCGTCCGTGGTGGCCCAGTCCGGGACCCGGGGCCGGGTACCGGTGGCGATCACGATGGCGTCGGCCTCGAGCTCCTCGATGCCGGTCGCCGTCTCGGCAACGACCTCGTGGGGGCCCTTCAGCCGCCCCCCACCGCGGAGCATGCGCACGCCCTGGCTGGCGAGCAGTTGCTCCACCCGGGCGTTGAGACGGTGCTCGATGCTGTCCACCCGCTGGCGCTGTGCGGCCCGGTCGAGATGGGCGTCGAGGTGCTCGAGGCCCATGCCGGTGATGCGACGGGCGAAGTTGAGCGCTCCGCCCGTGGCGATCATGGTCTTGGAGGGGATGCAGTCCCAGAGGTGAGCGGCTCCGCCGATCAGGTCTCTCTCGACCAGCACCACCTCGGCACCGAGGCGGGCGGCGGTCGACGCCGCCGAATGCCCACCCGGGCCCCCGCCGAGGACGACGAGCCGGACGTGGCGGTCAGCGCGCGGGGCGGTGGACACCGAGCTCCTCCCGGAGGACGTCGCTGACCTCGCCGAGCGTGGCCCGGCACCGGAGCGCCTCCTTGATCGGCACCAGGAGGTTCTGCGTGCCGCGGGCTGCGGCCGCCACGTCGGCGAGGGCAGCGGTGACGGCGCCGGCGTCACGCGACGCCCGTGTCTGGCGCACCCGGGCGATCTGGTGGTCCTGCAGGGAGGGGTCGATCGGGAACACCTCGGTGGACGCCGACTCGCCGTCGCTGAAGCGGTTCACGCCGACGACCACCTTGTCGCCCCGGTCGACGGCGGTGGCGTGCTCGTAGGCTGCCTGCTCGATCTCCTCCTGCACGTAGCCGGCCTCGATGGCGGCCACCGCACCACCCATCCCGTCGATCTTGTCGAGGTAGGACCACGCCGCTGCCTCGATGGCGTCGGTGAGGGTCTCCACGAAGTAGGAGCCGGCGAGAGGGTCGACGGTGTCGGCGACCCCCGACTCGTTGGCGATGATCTGCTGGGTGCGCAGGGCGATGCGCGCCGCCCGCTCGGTCGGAAGCCCGAGCGCCTCGTCGAAGCCGTTGGCGTGCAGGCTCTGGGTCCCGCCCAGCACGGCGGCGAGGGACTGCATGGTCACCCGCACCATGTTGTTCTCCGGCTGCTGGGCGGTGAGCGTGGAGCCGCCGGTCTGTGCGTGGAAGCGCAGCAGCAGGCTCCTGGGATCGGTCGCCCCAAACCGCTGCGCCATGATCCGCGCCCACATCCGCCTCGCTGCCCGGAACTTGGCGACCTCCTCGAAGAGGTTGTTGTGGGCGTTCCAGAAGAAGCTCAGGCGGGGGGCGAACTCGTCGACGGGGAGGCCGGCGCTCACGGCGGCGTGCACGTAGGCGATGCCGTTGGCGAGGGTGAATGCGATCTCCTGCACGGCCGTGGAACCAGCCTCCCGGATGTGGTAGCCGGAGATCGAGATCGTGTTCCACGAAGGGAGGTGTCGACGGCAGTAGGCGAAGATGTCGGTCACGATCCGCATCGACGGCCGGGGCGGGAAGATGTAGGTGCCCCGGGCCACGTACTCCTTCAGGATGTCGTTCTGGATGGTGCCGCCGAGGCATGCCGGGTCGACCCCGTTCTCCTCGGCGACGAGCTGGTAGAGCAGCAGGAGGATGGCGGCGGTGGCGTTGATCGTCATCGACGTCGTCACCTGGTCCAGGGGGAGGCCGGCGAGCAGGACCCGCATGTCGTCGATGGAATCGATGGCGACGCCGACCCGACCCACCTCACCGAGCGCCAGCGGGTGATCCGAGTCGTATCCCATCTGGGTCGGCAGGTCGAACGCGCACGAGAGGCCCGTGCCGCCGGCGGCGAGCAGCAGCCGCCACCGCTCGTTGGTGGACTCGGCCGTGCCGAACCCCGAGTACTGCCTGATCGTCCACGGCCGGCCGCGGTACATCGTCGGGTGGATGCCACGGGTGTACGGCGGCTGGCCCGGCTCGCCGAGACGCTCGGAGGGGTCCCACCCGGCAAGATCCGCCGCCCGGTAAACCGGACGGATGGTTATGCCCGAGTCGGTGCGGCGCTCGTCGCTTGCCATGGGCCTCCAGCCTACGGTGCTCGCCGCAGCGGCCCTCCGCCGCACCCCGCCACAGTAGGGGTCGGCGAAGGCCGAGCCGACCGGCGCGGTCACGGTTGGGGTGCCTCCTACGCAGCAGGCGGGGGGGCGATCGGGTGCGGCATGCACAGCTCGTCGTACTCGGCGATGACGAGCTGGTCGGGCGGGATGGAGCACGCCGGGCAACCTGGGTCCCGGTTGACCCGGAAGGTCCGGAAGCTCTCGTCGAGGGCGTCGTAGGCCAGGAGGCGGCCGACGAGGGGCTCACCGATGCCGAGGAGGAGCTTGATCGTCTCCATCGCCTGGACGGACCCGATGATGCCGGGCAGCACACCGAGCACCCCCGCCTCGGCGCACGACGGGGCCAGTTCGGCCGGCGGGGGCTCGGGCACCTGGCAGCGGTAACAGGGACCGTGGTGCGGCAGGTACACCGACGCCTGACCCTCGAAGCGGAAGATCGACCCGTGCACCACCGGGATGTCGAGCTTCACGGAGGCGTCGTTGACGAGGTAGCGCGTCGGGAAGTTGTCGGTACCGTCGACGACCACGTCGTAGCCGGCGAAGATCCCGAGGATGTTGTCGGCCCCGAGGCGCACGTCGTAGGTGACGACGTCGACGTCGGGGTTCATGGCCGTGAGGGTCTTCTTGGCGGAGTCGACCTTGCGCTCGCCGACGCGGTCGAAGTTGTGCAGTATCTGGCGCTGGAGGTTGGACGCGTCGACGACGTCCATGTCGACGATGCCCAGCGTACCGACGCCGGCGGCAGCCAGGTACAGCGCAGCGGGGGATCCGAGGCCGCCGGCGCCGATGAGGAGGACCTTGGAGTCGAGCAGCTTCTGCTGGCCGGCCCCGCCCACCTCGGGAAGCAGGAGGTGACGCTGGTAGCGGTTGCGCTGGTCCGCCGACAGCACCGCCGGCGTCCGCCACGGCCGCCCCTCGTCCTTCCACTTGTTGAAGCCCCCGGCCATCGATGCCACGTCTGTGTACCCGAGCTGGGTCAGCGTGTCAGCGGCGAAGGCGCTGCGGGTGCCACCGGCGCAGTAGACAACGATGTGGGCGTCGCGGTCGGGGATGCGCCCCTCGACCTGGCTCTCCAGGTGCCCGCGGGGGATGTGGACGGCCCCGGGAAGAGCGCCCTGCTCGTACTCGTCCGGCTCGCGCACGTCGAGCACAACGGTGCCCGCCCCGGCCACCTCCACGGCGGCCCCGGAGGTGTCGACTTCGCGGATGCGCTCCCTGGTCGACTTCAGCAGGTCACGGAAGCTGGGCATGCACTCTCCTCTCTTCTTCGAGCAGAAACATTACCTCCTAGGTCGACATTCCCGCGCAAGCGAACCTCTGTAGATGAAACTGGCAGTTGACAGTCGGAGCTACATGGAATAACATGAAACTATGCCTCCGCTACTGACGTTCACCACTGATCGCCTCCGGATCACGCCCTGGGCCGACGAGGTCATCGATCGGCTCGGCTTCGATCCCCGCTCGCCCTACGTCGAGAGGTTCTGGCTCGGCGTGCTCGGACCGAGCACCACATGGCTGCTGCGGCGGCTGGCGGCAGGCTTCGACGCCGAGCCCACCGGTTTCGATCTGCCGCTGGTCGACACTGCCCGGGCGCTCGGTCTCGGCGACAGCACCGGGCGCAGCGGGGCCTTCCTGCGGACGGTCAACAGGATGGTGCAGTTCAACATGGCCATGGGGACCGGTGAGGCGCAGCTGGCCGTCCGCCGGCGGGTTCCTCCTCTGCCGGCCCGATACGCCGGCCGCCTGCCCCCGGCACTGCAAGAGGCGCACCATCGCTGGCAGCAAGCGGAGCGTGAGGTGCCCGAGGAGGATCTGCGCCGCCGGTGCCGGCAGCTCGCTCTCAGCCTCGTCGAGCTGGGCGAGGACGAGGAGGCGACCGAACGCCAGCTCCTGCGCTGGCGCTACCACCCCGGACTGGCACGCGACGCCGCTGCCTGGGCTTCGTCCCATCACTCCGAGCAAAAAACTTGATGCAGAGTGACTGAGACTTTGCTACACTCAACGCCATAAGTAAGCTCTTTCGGTATGAGAGGAGAACCTCATGACCACGCTCAACCTCTGGCAAGACCCCTTCGCTGACGTCGAGCAACTCGTCCGGACCGTCTTCGGCAACCAGCCGGATCGCCCCCAGGGCTGGACGCCGGCGTCCGAGATCTTCCGCGACGGTGACGACGCCGTCGTGCAAGTCGAACTACCGGGGCTCGATCCAAACCGCGATGTGACCGTGGAGGTGGAGAAGGGCCACTTGGTGATCCGGGGCGAGCGGCGCCAGCAGAACGAAGCCCAGACCCAGCGCGGCAGCGTGAGGGAGCGCCGCTACGGCAGCTTCCGCCGGGTGTTCCGGCTCCCCGACCATGTCGGGCCGGAGAGCCTGGCGGCGTCCTACGACGCCGGTGTCCTCACCGTCCGGGTCGTGGGTGCCTACTCGCCACCTCAGCCCGTCCAGGTGTCGATCGGCGTGGGCGCCACAGCGGCGCCGACCATCGACGCCACGTCGGTGCCGGCGCCCGAGGGCCAGAAGGAAGAGTTGGCCGGAAGCGGCGCCACCGCCTGAGAGCCCACCGCCCTACAAGCCCCCACCCTCGGACCCACCACGCCAGGACCCCCCGCCGAGCACCCGTCCCCCCGGCACCCGACGGCCCGCCCCACCCCTCAGGGCGGGCCGTCGGCGCGCAGCAGAACCCCGTAGAGCGTGAGGCCCGGCCCGAATGCGAGGGCTACCACCCAGCCCCCGGCGCCGGCGAGCCCGGTCCGCACCCGGTCGAGGACGACGAGGATCGTCGGCGACGAGCAGTTGCCGTGCTCGGCGAGCACCTGGCGCGAGTTCAGGAGACGACCGCTGTCGAGACCGAGGCGGTCGGCGACGACCTGCAGCACCCGCGGGCCGCCGGGATGCACCGCCCAGCCGGCCACGTCGTCGCGATGCAGACCCCGCCCGGCGAGCAGGCCGTCCACGAGCGGGCCCACCTGCCGGCCCACCGCGTCGGGCAGCTGCCGCGCCAGCCCCATCCGGAATCCCCGGTCGGTCACCTCCCACCGCAGGTGGCCGGCGGCCGAGGCGTCGGTGGCGGCGGCGAGGTCGACGACCTCCAGACCGGCGCCCACCGGCGCGACGACGAGTGCGGCGGCCCCGTCGGAGAACAGGGCGTGGGCGACGACCTGCTCCAGGTCCGTCGACGGGGGCTGGGCGTGCAAACTGCAGACCTCGGCGCACACGAGCAGCGCAGGCCGGCGGCGGGTCGACGCGTACTCCGACGCCGCCCCGAGGCCCGGGAGGGCGGCGTGGCAGCCCATGTGACCGAGGAGCATCCGGCGCAGGCCCGTGCCGGCTCCCAACGCCTCGGCCAGCGCGACGTCCAGGCCAGGGGTGGCATAACCGGTGCAGCTCGCGACGCACAGCAGCCCGATCTCGGTGGCGGCCACACCTGCGGACTCGAGTGCGGCAACCGCCGCTCCGGTGGCGAGCGGCAACGCAGCGGCGATGTAACGCTCCATCCGCCTGCCGGTGCTGCATGCCGAGAGGTCCTCGACCGTCGGGTCGAACACGGTGTGGCGCCGCTCGCAGCCGGCCGACATGAAGACCCGCCGCAGCCACCGGTCCCCGCCGACACCCGGGCCGTAGAACCCGTCCCAGTAGTGCTCCTGCGGCTGCGCCGGCGGGAAGGCACAGCCCCACCCGCTCACGACTGCGCCGGTGCTCACGCCCCCTTCACCCCCCACGCCTGGAACAGCACCGATGTCGTGAACGTCGGAACCATGCGCACCGCGCCACGGCGGCCGGCGGCCCATGCGGCGAGCTCGAGCCATGCCGGGCGGAGGCCGCGCAGCTGCAGCGGCACGCCCGCCGAGGCGGCGACCGCCCGGAGCCGCCGCCGGTCGACGAAGAGCGCCGGGTCGTGGATGCCGGCCGGCGCCGCGC
>JAJZJY010000117.1 GCA_021809885.1 Actinomycetes bacterium | reverse complement strand
ACATCGGCGTGCCGAGCCGTCGCCGACGGCAAGAGCGGGGCGCTCACCGTCGAGCACCTGCTGGTCCGGCGCGACCGCCGCTCCCGCTGGGTGCGCTCGACGGTGTCACGCATCGGGACAGAGCTCGGTAAGTCGCGCCTCATCGTGCGACTTCAGGACGTAACCGAGGACCGCCAGGCCCTCGAGGAACTGCGCCACCTGGCCGACCACGACGCCCTGACCGGCCTGCCCAACCGGCGGATCGCCCGCCGCCGCCTCGAGCACCTGCTCGCCCGGCGTAACCCTGAGGAACTGGTCGCCGTGCTCTACTGCGACCTCGACGGGTTCAAGGCCGTCAACGATCGCTTCGGGCACAGCGCCGGCGACGAGCTGCTCACCCTCGTGGCCAGCCGGCTCAGCCGCGTCATCCGCCCGCCCGACCTGCTGTGCCGGGAGGGAGGCGACGAGTTCGTCGTGGTCGCCACCACCGCCGTCGGCTCCAACCCCGAGGCCATCGCCCAGCGCTGCATCGACGCACTCGCCGAGCCGTTCGCCCTTCGCGGCGGCCAGGCACAGATCGGGCTCAGCGTGGGCATCGCCGTGGAACGCGATCATGAGGTGACCGCCGCCGGGCTGCTGGCGGCGGCCGACTCGGCCCTCTACGAGGCCAAGTACGCCGGCCGCAACCGCTGGGCCTTCGCCGCATGAACCGAAGTCGGTCCGGCCTTGCCCGCTCACGCGGGCTGCGGGCTGTGGCGGACCACGACCACCGGGCAGGGGGCGTGGGTGACGCAATGCTCGCTGACCGATCCGAGGAGCATCCCGGTGAACGCCCCGTGACCGCGGCTGCCCACTACCAGCAACTCGGCGGCGGCCGCCGCCGCGAGCAGCTCCGGGGCGGGGTGGCCTTCCACCACGGAGGTCGTCACCTGGACGTTCGGTTGGTCGCCGAGCACAGCGACAATGGTGGCGTCGAGCACCTTGCGGGCCTGCTGTTCGAACTCGTACCCGGTGGGCACCGACACCGCTGCGCTGTAGGCGGCCATGGGCACGTGCCATGCGGTCACCACCTGGATCGACGCGCCGGTCAGCTCCGCTTGCCGAGCGGCCCAGGCCAGGGCGTCCTTGGAGGCGTCCGAGCCGTCCACGCCAACTACGATCCTGCCGGCCCGGGGATCGCTGCGCTCAGCCATGTCGTGCTCCTTTGTCATCGGGTTCGGTCGCCTCGGGTGGCAGCCACCAATCCGTCGGTGCCGGCCCGGCCCACACCCCGGCGGGACTCGCGTCGCTGCCGGCTGGATGGATGTCGCCGCCCCTGAGGCGGATGGGGGAAACCTGGGGTTGCGGTCGTTGGGAGATGGTGGCGGCCACGTCAGGCACCTTCGACATGCCGGCCGCCCCGCCCCTTGATGGAGCGCAGGGCGACCCGCCCCATGGCCGCCGCCTCGCTGGCTGAGAAGGCACCGGCGCGAAGCAAGTCGAGCTCCAACGGGATGAGACAGGACCGTTGCAGGCTCAGCGCCTCGGCGGGGTTCCCGCCGGCCAGGGCGACGACGTCGTTGGCCAGCTGGATGACCGCCAGCTGACTTTCGTCGCCAGCCGCCTGCCGGGCGGCCAGCTCGCTGAGCGCGGCAAGATCGGAGTGGGCGACTCGGTTCAGCAAGAGCCAGCCAGGCGGGCCGTCGGCGACCACTTGGTAGGCGTCGCCGCGCAGCACGGCGTCAACCTCGGCGACCAACAGGTGTTCGCCCCGGCGGCGGCCGCCGGGCGCCCGTCGACCGAGCGAGGGGCGGCCGGGACGCCACCAGTGCCTGGGCCTCCCAGCGGGATCCGATGCACCTGCCATGGTGACCTCCTCTGCGGCCACGGTCCGCCGACGGAGGGCGGCTCGCTGACGTGATCCAATCCTGGCCGGTGTCCCCGTCCCCCACATAGGGCCACAATGCTCTCCGGCCGTGGCCGTTGATCCCGAGGACCGGCCGGGCGCTGGTCAGCAAGAGGCGACTGAGGCGACCTTGCGGCCTGCGCTGGTGACACGCTTGGCTGGGAGCCGATCGCGCTCGGGCAACCACGGCGACGATCGAGGATGCCACACCTCGACGCAGGAAGGGGCCCCAGTTGTGACCGGCCAACTCGACGAGCCAGCCGACGCTGGTGTCGACACCGCCAGCGAGCATCTCGCCGGCTACACGCTGACCGATGTCCCCGGTCCCTTGGGCCGGGAAGAGCTACGACTGCTCGACGCCTGGTGGCGAGCAGCGAACTACCTGTCGGTCGGCCAGATCTACCTGATGGGCAACCCACTGCTCAGCGAGCCGCTCGCTCCCGAGCATGTGAAGCCCCGCCTGCTCGGGCACTGGGGCACCACCCCTGGCCTCAACTTGATCTACGCCCACCTCAACCGGGTCATCACGGCCCGGGACCTGGAGGTGATCTACCTGTGCGGGCCGGGCCACGGCGGCCCCGGGATGGTTGCCAACGCCTGGCTGGACGGCACCTACAGCGAGATCTACGCAAACGTGTCACGCGACGCTGCAGGGATGCACCAGCTGTTCCGGCAGTTCTCCTTCCCCGGCGGTGTCCCCAGCCACCACGCCCCGGAAACCCCGGGGTCGATGCACGAGGGTGGCGAACTGGGCTACGCCCTGGCGCACGCGTTCGGCGCCGCGTTCGACAGCCCCAACCTGGTGGTCGCCACGGTGGTCGGCGACGGGGAGGCCGAGACGGGGCCGTTGGCCGCCAGCTGGCATTGCAACAAGTTCCTCAACCCCGCCCGGGACGGCGCGGTCCTGCCGATCCTGCACCTCAATGGGTACAAGATCGCAAACCCCACCGTGCTGGCCCGCATCCCCGAGACGGAGCTGGTCGAGCTGCTCCACGGGTACGGTTGGGAGCCGCGCATCGTGGCCGGAGACGATCCGAGCAGGGTCCACCAGGCGCTGGCGGCCGCCCTCGATGTCGCCCTGGACCGGATCGCGGCGATCCAGGACCGGGCCCGGCGGGGCGGTGAGACGGCCCGACCGGCATGGCCGATGCTCGTGCTGCGCACCCCGAAGGGCTGGACTGGACCGAAGACCGTCGACGGGAAGACGACGGAGGGCTCGTGGCGATCCCACCAGGTACCTCTGGCCGAAACCCGCACCAACCCGGAGCACCTGGCCCAGCTGGAGGCGTGGATGCGTTCCTACCGCCCCGAGGAACTGTTCGACCCAGCCGGCCGGCTGCATCCCGAGCTCGCCGCCTTGGCTCCCCAAGGGGATCGGCGGATGAGCGCCAACCCACGCACCAACGGCGGCCTGCTGCTCAGCGACCTGCACTTGCCGGACTTCCGGGACTACGCCGTCGATGTCGCCCGACCTGGGACGACGACGGGTGAGGGGACCCGGGTGCTCGGCGCATTCCTGCGCGACGTCATGGCGGCCAACGCCGAGACGGCGAACTTCCGTGTGTTCGGGCCCGACGAGACCGCGTCGAACCGCCTCGACGCGCTCTTCGAGGTGACAGGCCGGACGTGGATGGGCGAAGCTCGCCCCGGAGACGACGAGCACCTCAGCCCCGACGGGCGGGTCACCGAGGTGCTCTCCGAGCACCTGTGCCAGGGCATGCTGGAGGGGTACCTGCTGACCGGCCGACACGGGTTCTTCTCGTGCTACGAAGCGTTCGTCCACATCGTCGACTCGATGTTCAACCAGCACGCCAAGTGGCTGAAGACAACCCGCCACCTGGCGTGGCGCCGTCCATTGGCGTCGTTGAACTACCTGCTCACCTCGCACGTCTGGCGCCAGGATCACAACGGCCTGTCCCATCAAGACCCCGGCTTCATCGACCATGTCGTCAACAAGAAGTCCGACACCATCCGTGTGTACCTCCCCCCGGACGCGAACTGCCTGCTGTCGGTGGCGGATCACTGCCTGCGCTCCCGGCACTACGTGAACGTGATCGTGGCCGGCAAGCAGTCGGAGCTGCAATACCTGACCATGGACCAGGCGGTGGTGCACTGCACCAAGGGCCTGGGGATCTGGGAGTGGGCCAGCAACGATGCCCCCGGGGAGCCCGACGTGGTCCTGGGCTGCGCCGGTGACGTCCCGACGCTCGAAGTGCTGGCCGCCGCCGACATCCTCCGTCAGGGCTGCCCGAAGCTGAAAGTCCGGGTCGTCAACGTGGTCGACCTCATGGCCTTGCAGCCGGACACCGAGCATCCCCACGGGATCTCCGACGCCGAGTTCGATTCGCTGTTCACCCCGGACAAGCCGGTGATCTTCGCCTACCACGGCTACCCGTGGCTCATCCACCGGCTCACCTACCGGCGCCACAACCACGACAACTTCCATGTGCGTGGCTACAAGGAAGAAGGGACCACCACCACGCCGTTCGACATGGTGGTGATGAACGACCTGGACCGCTACCACCTGGTCATCGACGTCATAGACCGGGTCCCGACGCTCGGCCACTCCGCCGCCTACCTGCGCCAGGACATGACCGACCGCCTGGTCCGCCAATGGGGCTACACCCGCGAGCACGGTGAGGATCCTCCGGAGGTCCGGGACTGGACCTGGCCGTCGTGAACAGCCGGGCCCTCCCGTCGCCCGGCTTGCGCATCCTGGTGGTCAACGCGGGGTCGTCCAGCGTGAAGCTGCGTCTTGTTGACGGCGCTGACCGGCTGGCCGCCAGCGAGGATCTCGGGCCGCCCGACCTGCATCTGGCCGACCATCTCGAGCGCTTCGCGTCCACCGTCGGCCCGTTCGACGCGGTCGGTCATCGAGTCGTCCACGGCGGCCCGGGCTTCACCAGCGCCACGGTGATCGACCAGCGGGTGGAGCATGTGCTGGCGTCGCTGCGGGCGCTGGCCCCGCTGCACAACCCTCCGGCGCTGAGCGGGATCGACGCAGCCCGTCGCCTGTTTCCCGATGTGCCCTCCGTGGCGTGCTTCGACACCGCCTTCCACGCGAGACTGCCCGCGGCGGCGTACGCGTATGCGCTGCCGGCCGAGTGGGTGACCCGCTGGCAGATCCGCCGGTACGGGTTCCATGGGCTGAGTTGCGCCTGGGCCACCGGCCAAGCCGGCAAGCTGCTCGACCGACCGGCGGACAGCTGTCGCCTCGTGGTCTGCCACCTCGGCGGCGGGGCCTCGGTCACGGCGGTCACCGGCGGCCGCTCGGCCGACACCACCATGGGCTTCACCCCCCTCGAGGGTCTGGTCATGGCCACGCGCTGCGGCGACGTGGACCCCGGCTTCGTCTTGTGGGCGCTCGAGCATGGCCTCAGCCGATCCGACGTCGAAGACGGCCTCGAGCACCGCTCGGGGCTGCTCGGCTTGTCCGGCGGGCGCAGCGGCGACATGCGGGAGCTCCTCGCGCTGCGCGCCGGCGGCGACGCGGTGGCCGAGCAAGCGGTCGGCGTGTACCTGCACCGGCTCCGGGCGAAGATCGCGGCGATGGCCGCGGCCACCGGCGGGACCGACGCCGTGGTGTTCACCGGCGGGGTCGGTGAGCACTCCGCGGTGATCCGGGCCGAGACCGCGGCCGGCTTGGACTGGATCGGCGTCGCCGTCGACGCGGGAGCCAACGCTGCGGTTGCAGACGCCGATGCCGACATCTCCGCGCCCTGCGCCTCGGTTCGCACCCTCGTGGTCCACGCCCGGGAGGACCTCCAGATCGCCCATGAGTGCCATCGCCTCCTCCAGGGGCCTTCGCTGGCCATGACTGCCCTGACCCCGTGAACGACACACCCCCGTTCGATGGCTCTACAGGGCCGTGGCGCGAGTGGGCGCCGGCTCCCGGCGCTGGCGGCCCCCAGAGCACGCCCCCTGCACCAGCACCAGCGGTTACGCCGGCCGAGCCGGCGACCTTGGGCCCACCGGCAGGATCTCGAGATCGGCGAGGGCTTCGAGGAATCGTCGGCCGGCCCCGCCGGAATCAATCCGAGCAGGGCAGCGGAGCTCGGGATCCTCCAGGCAGGCCGCCACCGCCCGGGTCAGCGTGGGTGGGTCCGGCTGGCTGACAGCGGCGCCACCCATCTCGAGCTCATGCGCCAGGTTCTCCCGGCCGTGGCCGGGCACGACGTCGAGCAGGACCAAGCCGCGGCCCACGGCGCGGGCCTCGTGACAGGTCATACCCGCCGTGGTGACGACCAGGTCTGACGCCGCCATCAGCTCCGCCACGTTGGTGCAGTAGCCGAGGGGATGAAGCCCCGGCCGGTGCCGGGCAGCGGCCCTGAGCTCGTGCAGCCGGCGTGCGTTGCGGCCCGCAACGGCGAGCACGTGGCGGCCGACGTCCGCGAGCATCGCGGCGGTGTCGACCACCGGGGCGAGTCCCCACGCCCCGCCCATGATCGCCACGACGTCGGCCCCTGGCGGCAATCCCAGGGCTTCCCGCGCGTCGGCTCGGGTCGGAGGGTCGCCGAACTCGGCGCGCAGCGGCGGGTCGAGGATCTCCACGGGAGCCTCCGGCCAGTACCGCCTCACCGAGGCCGCACCGAGCCGCGAGGTGACGAGGAACAGGTCCGTGTTGTCGTGGACCCACATCCGGTGAGCGGTCGCATCGGGAACGAAGACCACGGTGCGGCGGCACAGGCCGGCGTCCTTCAGGCGCGAGGCGACCCCAGCCGCCGTGGCGAAGACGGCGAGGGCAAGGTCGATGGGTGGGTCACCGAGCCCGAGCTCCAGTTCCCGGGCGACGGCCGGCACCGCCCGGCGGACTCCGGCAAGCTCGGCGGCGGAGGCGAGGGCGGCGCCGTCGCGGAGCTGGCTGAAGTGGAAGGCGTCGTAGAGCGGCGTCACACTCAGGAGCGTTCGAAAGGCCAGATCGGCGGCGCGGGGCGCTCCGGAGCCGCGCCCGAGCGATCCCATGACGTCGATGGTGTGCGTGCGTATGCCGGCGTCCTCGAGCACGGCGGCGCAGGCGGCAGCCAGCGCGTCGTGACCCCCGCCGATCGAACCCGTGAGCAGAGCTGCGGTTGCCCCCGGATCCTCCGCCGCCCCGTCGGTGCTGGTGTCGGCGGCGGCCGACCGGCAGCCTGCTCCGCGCCGGTTGCCGAGCGCTGTGTCAGTCCGGCTCGTGGACGTCAACAAGGGGATGGGGCACCTTCCAGGGTCGAGGCGCGGGGAGACGACCTTCCAGTCCCTACCCGGGCCGGGCCAGCCGCATCCGTGGCCACGGGCGCTCCAACCCGGTAGAAAAGGGCGGAATGGTGCGGGGCGCTCCCGTTCCGGGTTAACTTGACGCACAACACCGACGAGACACCTTGCGGACCGTTGCCGATCGTCAACGCTCGGCATGGACTGTCAGCCGGTCAGGAGGAGTGTTTGGTGGCATGCAGGAGGTGACGAGCATCGGCAGCTGGTCGCGCGTCTTCCCGCGAGCCCACCGCTCGGTCTCCGACGCACGCCGCGCCGTCACGGAGAGGCTGACGAGCGACGGCTACGACGATCTGGTGGCAGCCGCCCAACTCGTCGTGAGCGAGCTCGTCGCCAACGCTGTGCTGCACGCGGACGGTGAGGTCACGGTCTGCCTGCACCCGATCAGGGATGGCGTGCGGGTGAGCGTCGCCGACGAGAGCCAGATCCTCCCGGTCGCCGTGCTCGCAACGGAGTCGGCCATGACAGGGCGGGGCATGCAGCTCGTACAGCATGTGGCAGCCCGCCTCGGCGCGACGGCCAGCGCCAACGGGAAGCGGGTGTGGGCAGACCTGGTGCGCGGTTGGGAGCCGACGGAACCGCCGGGCGGGGACGCCCTCTCGGGATGGTCCGATGATTGGCCGGAGGAAGCCGCTGGCCCGCCTCGTTACCACGTGGAGCTCGGCGACGTTCCAGTCGACTTCCTTCTCGGCGCCGACGCCCACGTCGACAACCTCGTCCGGGAGCTGACGCTGGCGTCCGCTGGTGCCGACGAGGGCATGACCGCCCAGATACCTCCCGGTCTGGCCCAGCTCGTCGAATCGGTGGTCAACCGCTTCGCCGATGCACGCCTCTCCATCAAGCGGCAGGCACTCGCGGGGGCGCGGGAGCAACTCCCCCGGGTGACCCTTCGGTTGCACCTCGCCGCCGGCGCTGCCGACGCCGCCGAGGAATACCTCGCCGGCCTGGACGAGGCCGACGCCTATTGCCGTGCCGCCCGTCTGCTGACGCTGGCCTCGCCGGCGAGTCACCGTCTCTTCCGGAGGTGGTACATCACCGAGCTGGTACAGCAACTGCGTGAAGCCGTACGAGGGGGGACGCCCCATCGATCCGGGAGTTTCGAGCAGTGCCTGGTGGAGGAGGTCGACCGCCTCTCGCACCTGCACGCGCCATAGGCCGTAGTAGAACGCTCCGCCCGGCCGACGCCGCGGGCTCCGCGGCAACTGCCTCGCCGAACGCCGGTGCCAGCCGGGGGAGCGTCTCCTCGATCGGCCCCCATTCTCACCCTCCCCTTGCAGCCGGGTTCCGCTTGCGTCGGACCGCCGGCCAGCCCGTCATGCCGACCCGGGCCTGGCGCCGCGCCGGTAGCGCCGCTTGTTCCGGTACAGGGCCTGGTCGGCTCGTCGTACCAGGTCCGAGGCGCCTTCGGCCCGGTCCCAGGTGGCGACGCCGACCGAGGCCGAGACGCCCTGGGGTAGCGCGTCGGCGAGGCGCTTGGCCAGCGCGCGGGCACCGATCTCGTCCGAGCCTGGCGCCAGGAGACCGAACTCGTCGCCACCGAGACGGGCGAGAAAATCGCCGCCAGCTCTCACCACCCCCCGCCAGGCTCGGGCGAGTTCTTGGAGCAAGCGATCGCCCGCCTCGTGGCCACCGGCGTCGTTGACGGCCTTGAAGCTGTCGAGATCGACCATCACGACCGACAGCGCCGTGCCGCTGCGGGCTGCGCGTTCGAGCTCGGCGTCGAGGCGCTCGTCCCACATCCGCCGGTTGGCGAGGCCGGTGAGGGAGTCTTCCCGGGCGGTGCTGCGCAGCACGCTCACCAGGCCGACCACGACGGCACCGAGGACTACGGCGGTCCCAAACACCGAGAGCCATGCGATGATCGCTGGCTCGACCGCTCGCGGTCCTACGCCGAGCACGATGGCGTAGGCAGCCCCGGCGGCGGTGAGATGGCCGAGCGCGGAGCGTATCGGCAGGTAGAGGAGGGCGAAGACCTCGACGAGCAGGTAGAGGTTGGCGAGGTTGACGTGCGCGCTCGCCGCGGCAGCGGCGATGACGCTGACGAGGAGGTTGCCGAGCCCGACGTCGGCCTGGAGGGTCCAGTGGGGCAGGCGCTCACCGATCACGACCCGCACACCGGCGTTGGCGAGGGCCAGGGCGAGGGCGGTGAGGAGGGCGACGAGCGAGGAGCTCG
>JAJZJY010000116.1 GCA_021809885.1 Actinomycetes bacterium | reverse complement strand
GACCTGCCCGCTGTCGGTGACGTGCGCGGTCACGGCCTGGCGATCGGCGTCGAGCTGGTCGCCGACCGTCAGACCAAGGCTCCGGCCCCGCGCCTCGCCGCCCAGGTCGTGTACCGGGCGTTCGAGCTGGGAGTGGTCGTCTACTACGTTGGAGGCAACGTGCTGGAGGTGACGCCGCCCATGGTCATCACCGACGAGGAGGTCGACCGGGCCGTCGAAGTGCTCGGCCAGGCCATCAGCGACGCTTCCGCCGGTCTGGTCGACGATGCCCGCGTGGCTGCCTACGCCGGGTGGTGAGCACGCCACAGCACGAGAGCGGGCCGTCGGGGCTGCTCGCCGAGGTCTCTGAAGCGGTCGAGGGAGTCGACCTGGTCGACCACCACGTCCACAGTGTCCTCGCCGACGACTTGAACCGCGAAGCGTTCGAGGAGGTCATCACCGAATCCGACCGCGCCCCGGCCCCGGGGTCCAGCTCCTTCGACTCGCAGGTCGGCTTCGCAATCCGCCGCTGGTGCGCTCCCGTGCTCGACCTGCCACCCCACGCCGACCCGACGACCTACGTCGCGCGTCGGATCGAGCTCGGCGCCGCCGAGGTCAACCGCCGCCTGCTGCGGGCCTCCGGCATCGAGCACTCCCTGGTGGACACCGGGTTCAAGGGCGAAGCGCTCCTCGACCTGCCGGCGCTGGCTCATGCCTCCGGGCGGCCTTGCAGCGAGGTGATTCGCCTAGAGGGCTTGGCCGAGGACGTGGTGAGCGCCGGTGAGCCCGCGGGGCGTTTCGCCGACGTCGTGCGCGAACGCCTCGCGGCCCGCATTGACGCCGGCGCGGTGGGCACCAAGAGCATCGCCGCCTACCGTTGCGGGCTCGCTTTCCCGACCGACCGGCCATCCGATGCAGCCGTCACCGGCAGCGCCGGCCGGTGGTTGAAGGCGCTGGACGCCGGCGGACGGGCTCGTGCCGACGACCCGACACTCATCGCCTTCCTGCTGTGGGCCGGCATCGACGCCGGTGTGCCGCTCCAGATCCACACCGGCTTCGGGGACACCGACCTGCACCTGGCGCGCGCCAACCCGCTCCTGCTCACGAACTTCCTGCGAGCGACCGAGCCGTCGGGCACACCCGTCGTGCTCCTCCACTGCTACCCCTTCCACCGCGAGGCCGGCTACCTCTGCCAGATGTTCCCGCACGCCTACTTCGACGTCGGCGAGGCCGTGAACTACACGGGTGCCCAATCCCGGAGAGTGGTGGCCGAATCCCTCGAGCTCGCCCCGTTCGCCAAGCAGCTGTTCTCCTCCGACGCCTGGGGCGCGGCCGAGCTGCACCATCTCGGCGCTGTCCTCTGGCGCAGAGCCATGACGGCTGCCCTCACCGGTTTCGTAGCCGCCGGCGACTGGTCACTCGAGGACGCCAGGCGGGTGGCCACGCTCATCGGAGCCGGCAACGCCAGGCGCATCTACCGCCTGGGCTCGCAGCACTGACCAGCGCGAGGCGCCGGCCCCTGGTCTGCAGCAGGCAGCAGGCAGTGGGCTAACCTGAGCCCATGCGCATGCACGTGGTGTTGGATGACCACCTCGTCGCCGAGCTCGACCGACGGGTGGGGCCGCGGCGGCGGAGCGCATTCATAGGCGAGCTCATCAGGCGCGGGCTGGAAGACGAACAGCGGTGGGACGACATCGAAGCGGCACTCGGAACGCTCGCCGGCTCCGTGCACGACTGGGACCGTGACCCGGCGGGTTGGGTCCGATCCCAACGCCATGCCGGGGCGCAACGAGCGGGTTGAAGTGGCTCGGCTCCTCCTCGACTCCACCGTCTTGATCGACGCCCTCCGAGGAAGCCCTGTGGCTGCGAGGGTCGCCGGCCTGCGCCGGATGGGCATCGAACCATGGGCGTGCGCCATCTCGGCGGAGGAGATCTGGCGAGGTGTGAGGACCTCCGAGGAGCCATCGGTGCGCAGGCTGTTCGGCGGCTTGCGGATTGCGCCTCTCGGGGTCGCCGAGGGCGCACGGGCGGGGACCTGGCGTCGCCAGTTCGCCCAGCAGGGCGTGACCCTGCACCAGGCGGACTGCCTGATCGCTGCGGCGGCTGCCGGGGTCGGGGCCTGCCTCGCGACCGCCAACGTGGCCGACTTCCCGATGCCCGACGTCACGATCGAGCACTGGCCCTCGGCGTCGAGCTGACCGGCCAGCGGGCTCGTTCGGGTTTGGGGACAACGGCCCGCAACCTGCCCACGCCGGCCCCAGCTCGGTGCATTGGGTGGCTCTCGGGGGGTTGAGGGCACAAAGGCGCCTTCTTTGCACCGAGCTGCCCCGGCCGTGCCCCGGCTGCCCCGGCCGTGCCCCGGCTGCCCCGGCCGGGCCCCCCGTGCCCGGGCCGTGCCCGGGACCCGTGGCGTGGGAAGATGGGCCATCGTGAGCAGGAGCGAGGCAGGGCCCCGGGAGGCGTGCGGCGTGTTCGGGGTGCGGGCGCCCGGCCGGTCCGTCGCCCACCTCACCTACGACGGCCTGTACGCGCTGCAGCACCGCGGCCAGGAGTCCGCAGGCATGGCGGTCTCCGACGGCGAGGAGCTCGTCGTGGTGAAGGACATGGGCCTGGTGACCAACGTGTTCAACGAGTACAAGCTCGCCGGCCTGCAGGGCCACCTCGCCATCGGCCACACCCGCTACTCGACGGCGGGAGCGTCGAGCTGGCACAACGCCCAGCCGGTGTACCGCCATGCCGGCGGGATGCCGTTTGCCGTCGGGCACAACGGCAACCTCACCAACACCGCTGCGCTGGCCGATGAGGCCGGCATGCTGCCGGGGACATTTGGCAGTGACAGCGACCTGCTTGCCGAGCTCGTCGCCCGCCGCCTCGAGGGGTCGGGGCGAGCCGGTGACCTGGCGGATGCCGTGTGCGAGGTGCTGCCGTCGCTGGCGGGGGCTTTCTCCCTGGTCATCTGCGACCGCGACCGGCTCATCGGCGTCCGGGACCCGCACGGCTTCCGGCCGTTGTCGCTCGGGCGGCTCGGCGACGACGGCTGGGTCCTGGCGTCGGAGACCCCGGCGCTCGACATCGCCGGCGCCATCTGGGTGCGCGACGTCGACCCGGGCGAGGTCGTCGTCATCGACGGGGACGGCCCCGCATCCCGGCACCCCTGGCCGGCCGGCGCCGTCGAACCCCGCCTGTGCCTGTTCGAGTTCGTGTACCTGGCGCGCCCCGACAGCCGCCTGTACGGCCAGGAGCTGCAGGGCGCTAGGGTCCGCATGGGGGAGCTGCTTGCCCGCAGCGCCCCCGCCGCCGCTGACCTCGTCATCGGCGTCCCCGACTCGGGGATCCCGGCGGCCGAGGGCTTCGCCCGCCGCAGCGGCATCCCGTACGCGACGGGCCTGGTGCGCAACCGGTACATCGGCAGGACGTTCATCACGCCGGGCCAGTCGGATCGGGTGCAGGGCGTGCGGCGCAAGCTGAACCCGCTGCGAGGCGTCATCGAGGGAAAAGTCCTCGCCGTCGTCGACGACAGCATCGTCCGAGGAACCACGACCGCTGCGATGGTCGGGATGCTCCGTGAGGCGGGGGCCCGGGAAGTCCACCTGCGCATCTCGTCGCCGCCCTACCGCTGGCCGTGCTACTACGGGCTCGACACCGGCACCCGGGCGCAGCTGATCGCCGCCAACCTCTCGGTTTCCGAGGTGGAGGAGTACGTCGGCGCCGACAGCCTCGCCTACCTCGGCCTCGACGACCTGAAGGAGGCGACCGGCGCACCGCTGGCAGGGTTCTGCGACGCCTGCCTCACCGGGGACTACCCGACGGAGGTGCCGGTCGCCGTCGGGCGGCCGCTGGCGCTGCCCGTCCCGTGAGCGGCGAGCCACGGCACGGGCCGGGTGGCGGCGGCCCTTCCCTCACCTACGCCGCCGCCGGGGTATCGATCGAGGCGGCCGACGCCGCCGTCGAGGGCATGCGCGACCTGGTCGCATCCACTGCCGTCTCGGGGGTGATCGGCGGGATCGGCGGATTTGGCGGCCTGTTCGCGCTGCCCGCCGGCTACGAGGCGCCTGTGCTCGTCGCGAGCACCGATGGCGTCGGCACCAAGCTGGCCGTGGCCGTGGCTGCAGGCCGGCTGGAGACCGTCGGCATCGACCTCGTGGCCATGTGCGTCGACGACCTCGTCTGCTGCGGGGCGCGGCCGCTGTTCTTCCTCGACTACCAGCTCCTCGGCCGGATCGACCCTGCCCAGGTCGTCGCCGTCATGACCGGTATCGCAGCCGGATGCCGCGCCGCCGGCTGCGCCATCCTCGGCGGGGAGCTGGCAGAGCACCCCGGGCTGCTGCCCCCGGGCCAGCTCGACCTCGCCGGCTTCGCCGTCGGAGTCGTCGAGCGCTCCGCCGTCGTCGACGGCCCGGCGCGCGCCGCGGAGGGCGACATCCTCGTCGGGCTCGCCTCGCCCGGCCTGCGCTCCAACGGCTACTCCCTCGCCCGCCGGGCGTTGCTGGAGGCGGCCGCCCGCCCGCTCGACGGGCCGGCGTGGGAGGGCGCCGACCGGTCGCTTGCCGACGAGCTGCTCCGGCCGTCTGTGATCTACGCCCCTGCCGTGCTGGCCGCCCTCGCTGCCGGCGACGTGCACGCCGTCGCCCACATCACCGGCGGCGGCCTACCGGGCAACCTGGCGCGGGTCCTGCCAGCCCACCTCGACGCCTTGCTCGACCGCTCGAGCTGGCAGGAGCCACGCATCTTCGACGAGGTGCGCCGCGCCGGTCAGGTGGCGGAGGAGGAGATGGCCCAGGTCTTCAACCTCGGGCTCGGGATGGTGCTCGCCGTCGCCCCCGCCGACGTGGACGCCGTGCTTGCTGCGCTCGCGGCCGGCGGCGCTGGCCCGTTCGGCGGCACTGGCCCGGCCGGCGCCAGGGTCGTCGGTCGGCTCGTGGCCGGCACGGGCCGGGTGAGGTTCGTCGGCGAGGCGCGCCGAGGCGACGGCTGACCCGCCGTCCTCGCCCCTACGTCCTCGCCCTACGGCTTGCGGTGCCGCTTCCGGGGCCTCCCTCCGCCAGCTCCCGTAACGACGCCTTTCGTCCGACGACACCGGGATGGTCACTTCGGGCCGGAAATATCTAGTTCTTTGTGACCACCAAATGACCCGGACAGGTCATGTTGCCCCATACTGGACATGCCTTATGTTATCGACCAACCGGACACAAGGAAGGAAGCATCAAGGCGATGGCAGACCAGCCGCAAGTAGACACCCTGCTGACCCCGGCAGAAGTGGCCGCACTCTTCCGCGTCAACCCCAAGACCGTGACCCGCTGGGCCCGGGCGGGCAAGATCACCGCCATCCGGACCCTCGGCGGGCATCGCCGTTTCCGTGCCTCCGAGATCCGCCGCTGCCTCGAGCAGCTGGAGACCGGCGAGCTCGTCTGACCGGTCGGGGAGGTCGCCGGTTACGCCGGCGGCTGGCGGACCTGCGGGCGATGGAGGCAGGATCCCCGGTGTGAAAGGAGCGCCGGGGAGTGTCGGGATGGCGGGACCTCGGTTGCCGCCGGGCTTCGCCGCCCTCGTGGGGCGGGCGGGTGTGCGCGCCGGCCCCGGCGACGACATGAGCGTCGTATGGGCGACCGAGGCGGCCACCTGCGCCGCCGTGTTCACGCGCAGCCGCTTCGCCGGGCCGAGCGTGACGCTCAGCCGGGCGCGCGCCGCCGGGGGACGGGCCCGGGGCCTGGTAGTGGTCGCCGGCAACGCCAACGTGGCGACAGGTGCCCAGGGCGAGCACGACGCCGCCGAGCTCGGGGCGCTGGCCGCGGCCATCGCCGGCGTGCACCCTTCTGAGGTCCTCGTGGCCAGCACCGGCGTCATCGGCCGCCCCTACCCGATGGAGGCCATCCGCGGGTGGTTCGCCCTGGCCGGCGCCGCCACCACCGGCCCGCCGGATGCCACCGCCCGCTGCACCTCCGACGCCGCCGATGTCGCCCGGGCGATGATGACCACGGATACGGTAGCCAAGACGGCCGCACGGACGGTGGGAGCGGTCAGTGTCGTCGGCGTGGCCAAGGGCGTGGGCATGATCCAGCCCGACATGGCGACGATGCTCGCTTTCGTGCTGACCGACGCCGCCGCCGAGCCCGACGTGCTCGACCGCCTGTGGCGGCGTGCCGTGGACCGGACCTTCAACTGCTTGAGCGTCGACGGCGACACCTCGACCTCCGACTCGGCCGTGGTCCTGGCGAGCGGCGTGGCCGGGGCCGTCCCGGAGGCCGACCTGGCCGTCGCTCTCCAAGAGGTCTGCCTCGACCTCACCCTGCAGCTGGCCCGCGACGGGGAGGGGGCCACGAAGTTGCTCACCGTCGACGTGCGCGGCGCCCGCGACGAGATGCAGGCTCGGGCCGTTGCGAAGGCGGTGATCAACTCGCCGCTCGTGAAGACCGCCGTGCACGGTGGTGACCCCAACTGGGGCCGGGTCGCCATGGCGGTCGGCAAGGTCGACGACCACGACATCGACGCCCAACGAGTGGTGATCCGCTTCGGCGAGATCGAGGCCTACCCGGCCATCCCCGGACCCGAGGGGCTGGAACGCCTCGCTGCGGTGATGGCGGAGGACCACGTGGAGGTGGAGGTGGACCTCGGTGCCGGCGATGCCGAGGCCACCGCCTACGGCTGCGACCTGTCCGCCGAGTACGTCCGCATCAATGCCGACTACACGACCTGAGGTCGTCGATGCCGACTACACGACCTGAGGTCGTCGATGCCGACTACACGACCTGACGGTCAGCGGTACCGCGGTTCGGGGGCGGTGGCAATCGTGCCGAAGAGCGTCGTGCAGAACAGGCCGAACGTCAGCAGGTGCACCGTCGTGCAGTCGATGCAGATCTTGCCGATGATGAACAATTCGGCGTAGATCAGCCACAGGATCATGCCCACCCCGACGGCGGCGGCGGCCATGCGCCCCCGGCGGATGAGCGGGCTGGCGCTGTGCCACGCCCACGGCGTCTGCAGCGCCAGCATGGCGAGGAAGAACAGCAGCCCGTACACGGGGACCGGGATCCCGAGGATCGACGACTGGGGGCTGGTCACGACGGCGGCGCAGTCGACCACGCCGCCGGCGCTGCCGAGCGGGCACACCGGCGTGACGCCCTGGAAGTGGATGACGGTCAGGTAGGCGGCGAGGCCGAGGCCGGCGACGCAGAGCGGCATCCCCGCCAGGGCAGGCCAGCGCCGGGGCTGGACCGCCGGCCGGTCGGCGCCGTCGTCGTCCTCCCCCCCCCACGCCTCCTCGTCGAGGTCCGTCGCCGGAGCAGCCCCCGGCGCCGCGGCGGCCCGCAGGGACGAGCGCATGGCGAGGTGGCGCCTGCGGCGGGCAGCGGTGCGGCCCGTCGCCATCTCAGCCCTTGGTCTGCACGGGCGTCGGGAACAGCTTGCAGACGTTGCCCGGCCGGCCGTGGGTGATCTTGCAGATGTTCGAGATGAGCATGCCGGCGTTGGCGTCCATGTTGGCCGACAGGACCGTGGTGCCCGTCGCCACCTGGTCGATGATCTGCTTCTGGTCCAGCCCGGCGAGCAGGTGCGGGTCGTACTCGGCGCCGAGGACGAACACCTGGCCGTCGAGGTCGACGAGCGGGATCCCGCCACCCTCGTACTTCTGGCTGAGCGCCAGGTACTTGGCGGGCGCCGTCTGCAACGTCTTGTACTGCGTGCTCTGCAGCTCGTAGGGAGTGAAGGAGATGTACTTGCTGGTGTAGCTCGAGCCGTAGAACGAGAGCGTGGCCAGGTGCTGGATGCCCGGGTCCGTGGTGTTGGAGCGGATCTGGGTGAGGCCGCTGAAGGTCCCGAACTTGGAGAGGGCCAGGGTCATCGACCAGCGCTCGGTGGCGCAGTAGGGGCAGTACTCGGCGCCCACGTAGACGATGCCCGGCTTGCCTGCGGTCGTGATCGGGAAGCTCTTGATCGGCGTCGGCGCCACGAGCTGGGCATGGTGGTAGTGGTAGGCGGCGGCGGCGAGGGTGGCGAGGCTAGGGCTCGTGAGCTTCGCGTACTCGGCCGGCGGGAGCGCGATGCCGCCGCTCGTGTGGGCAGCGCCCTTCCCTGCCTTGATCGTGCCGACGTTGGTCTTCCCCCCACCGGAGAGCTTGACGACCACGAACACAGCCACCACCACGATCACCACCCCGATGGCAGCGATCGCCATGAGGGTGTTGCGGCGCTGGCGCTGGCGCTGGATGGCCTCCCGCCGGTTGGCCACCGAGCGGGCGGCGGCGCCACCGGAGCCCGGCCGGCTGCCCGCGGCCAACCGGCTCCCGGCAGCGGGGCGACCTCCACCCTTCTTCCCTCCGCGCGGCGGGACCGGGGTGGCAGGGATGCGCCGGGCGGCGTCGTCCTGGTCGTCGGGGGGCACGGACAACGGATGCTAGCGGCCGGCCGGCGGAAGTCCGGGCGCGCCAAACCGGTTGCCAGCCCATCGGGCGACGCCTGACCCTACGCGCCCCGCGGGGACCGGGGCGAGGACCGTCGGTACACTCCGCCCATCGCCAGCGACGACGACCTCGTGGCGCAGGCCCGATCGGGGGACACCCAGGCACTCGAAGCGCTGCTGCGCCTGCACCAGGGCCGGTTGTTCGCCGTCTGCCGGCGGATGACGGGTAGCGACGCCGATGCCGCCGACGCTCTCCAGGACACCCTCATCGCCGTCGTCCGCGGCCTGCCCCGCTTCGACGGGCGCAGCAGCTTCGCCACCTGGTCGTACCGGATCGCCGTCAACGCCTCCCTCGACGAGCTGCGTGCCCGCTCCCGCCGTCCCGAGCCGGACGAGGCGGCCGGGGACGGCAGCTGTACGGCCGCCGACGCGATGGACGGGGTCGCCGACCGCCTCGACATCGACTCTGCCCTGCGGCAGCTCACGCCCGAGTTCCGGGTCGCCGTCGTGCTGCGGGACGTGTGCGAGCTCGACTACGCCGAGATCGCCGAGGTGCTCGCCGTCCCCCCCGGCACGGTGCGATCCCGCATCGCCAGGGGTCGGGCGGCGCTCGTCGCCCTCCTCGGCGGGCGAGCCGAGGCGGTGACCGCGCCATGACCATGCTCGACCCGCACCTCGACGTCGAGCAGCTGTCCGCCGCCGTGGACGGCCTGGCCGACGGCGGAGTCGAAGCGCACCTGGAGAGCTGTGCCGCCTGCCGCCGGCAGCTGGACACGTGGCGGATCGTGGTCGCCTCCCTCACGCAGGCTGCCCGCGAGGACCGCCTCGGGGCGGGTGTAGCCGAGCAGGCATTGGCGGCCGCGCTCGGTGCCGCCGCTGCCGGAGCGCCCGCTGCCGGAGTGCCCGCCGCCGGAGTGCCTGCCGCTGCCGGAGCGCCCGCTT
>JAJZJY010000115.1 GCA_021809885.1 Actinomycetes bacterium | reverse complement strand
AGCCAGGCGCTCCTGGGCGTACGTGGCCGCGAACGAGTCGCCACCACCAACTTCGACCCGCTGCTTCACCTCGCGGCGGTACGCCGCGAGCCCGAGATCACCCAGGGCATCGGCGTAGCGGACCGGGTCCACCTCGAAGAAGTCCTGGTCGTCGAAGCGGAACCGGACGGGTGCGGCGCTCCAGGAGTGACCGTCGTCGGCCCTGTGGCCAGGGAGTTCGGTGATGATGATCTGGTGATGTCTCCTCGGCGTGCTTCGATGGCGTGTGGTTCTCTCTGTTGTCGGAGTTATGCACCCCGTGGGGTTGGGTGGCGCCGGGTGGCGCGGCGTGTCGGGTCGCCGCCAGGAACGGGTCTGTTCGGCGTTGTGGACTGCTCGATCTCGAGGGCGTGGAGGGACGCGATCTCGAGCTTGGCGGTGATCTCTTTGAGGCGCCGGGCGTTGTCGAACCACGGCTGGTAGCGAGCGAGCTCGTCCTCGCTTAAGTAGCGGGTGACGGTCTTGCCGCGGATCGCTCGGGTCCACTGGATGTAGGGGCCGTGGAGGTGCGGCGGGTCGTCGTGGCAGGCACACCCCGCCGTTCCGCAGCGCATGCGGCGTACGACAACGCTGCCGGGGAGCACCCCGTCGATCTCGGCCAGCTGGCCGGCGAGTGCTCGGCGGGTCGCCTCCCAGGGCCGCTTCGTTTCCCTCTTCGCCACCGCTGCTCCTTCCACCTACGCTCGCCATCCCCTGCCGCAGACCCTACAGCGTTAATGCTGTAGGGCACGGCCCGAGCGGTGCCGAGACGGAGCTAGAGGGAGAACCATGGCCAACGAGGACGCTTTCACCCAGGCGAGGGGATGCTTCGAAGAGATGCTGGGCTGGCTCGAGGGGAGCGAGTCGGCACAGCTCTCGCACGCCGATCTCGAAGACGAGATCGTGTGCCGCGGCCGCGAGGCGCAGCGCCTCGCATTCCAGGACCACCTCGACCTGCGAGCGCTTCGCGAGCGGCGCGTCCGGGTCGTCGACGCAGGAGGCGTCGCGCACGGTGTCGTCGAAGCCGCCCACCGCCGTCAG
The DNA here is from genome assembly GCA_021809885.1 of Actinomycetes bacterium. Classification (GTDB taxonomy): domain Bacteria; phylum Actinomycetota; class Acidimicrobiia; order Acidimicrobiales; family Palsa-688; genus JAKAQB01. The sequence continues at coordinate 8,290 of JAJZJY010000115.1, read as the reverse complement.
CTTCAGACGGTGGTGGGCTCAGTCGGCGTCGAGCGCCTCGCCTACCGCCACGTGAGGAGCGCCAACCTGCATCCTGCTGACGCGGCGTTGAACCTCCCCGACCAGCTGCACTCCCATGGGCTCAGGCGCTTGGCCGCCATCGAGTCAACCAGGGGATCCTTCGACGACGCCAGCCAAGCGCTCGAGCGGGCGACCGGCGTGGCCGTGGTCAAACGCCAGGTGGAGGACCTCACCTCCCGAGCGGCCAAAGACGTGGAGCGGTTCTACCAGACGAGGGCCCACACCGAGGTCGACGAGCCCGACGTGCTCGTGATCTCGGCCGACGGCAAAGGTATCGTCATGCGTCCCGACTCGCTCCGCGAACAGACCGCCAAGGCGGCCGCGGCGGCCACGAACAAGCTCACCACACGTCTGTCCAAGGGCGAGAAGCGCAACCGCAAGCGCATGGCAGAGGCCGGTGCCGTCTACGACGTGACGCCCGTGCCCCGCAGCCCGCGCGACGTCATGGCGTCCAAGGCCGGCGAAGAACATCCCCCTGAGGCGCCCAAGGCGAAGAACAAGTGGCTGACCGCGAGCGTCGTCGACGACGCCGCCGAAGTCGTCGGACGCCTCTTCGACGAGGCGGAGCGGCGCGACCCGGGCCACCAGCGCAGGTGGGTGGCTCTCGTTGACGGCAACAACCACCAGATCGACCGCATCGGCGCCGAGGCGAACACACGAGGGATCGACGTCACGATCGTGGTCGACCTCGTCCACGTCCTCGAATACCTGTGGGCGGCCGCATGGTGCTTCTTCGCCGAAGGCGACACAGCCGCAGAGCAGTGGGTACGCGACAGAGCGCTCTCGGTCCTCGAGGGCCACGCCTGTGAAGTGGCTTCGGGCATCCGCAGGCGGGCGACGGCCGAGGGACTCACCACGTCGAAACGCAAGAAGGCCGACGAGGCAGCCAGGTATTTGAAGAACAAGGTGCCCCACCTCGACTACCCCACGGCGCTCGCCGCTGGCTGGCCCATCGCCACCGGCGTGATCGAAGGGGCCGTACGACACGTCGTGCGCGACCGGATGGACATCACCGGTGCACGCTGGTCCGTCGACGGCGCCGAGGCCGTCCTCAAGCTACGGGCGGTCCGTACCAACGACGACTTCGACGACTACTGGCAGTTCCACCTCGACCATGAACGCCAGCGCGTCCACCAGTCGCGCTACGACCGGGGTGTCATCCCGCTGGCTGCGTAGTCACTCGTGGAGCGCCGCACCCGAAGAAAATGCACCTGCTCGAGGAGAATCCCAACGCCGGGGAACCGCTCCTCGGGGGGCTGATCGGTTGGCGCAAGCTGACTGTCGGCGACCGTGACTGGCGCGTCGTCTGGCGGTCGACGACCGACTCGGACTCGACTCCGATCATCGAGGTCGCCGAGGTCTGGGCGGTCGTGGCCCGCTCCGACAGCGACATCCACGAAGAGATGGCGGCCAGGGTGGCCGCCATGCCGAAGAATCCCCGGACGGTTGCCCTCGCCGAGGTGATCGAACGGTTTGGCAAGCTCCGCCTCGGCGATCCGCCGCCTCAGATCGGCACGCGCCGCCAGGTGGCCCCACCGTCGGTCGACCGCCACAGGGTGGTGGCCGGGACACGGGCGCCGCCGGCGGCGACGCTGAGCCCGACCCCGACGGTGGGCGAGGTGAACCCCAGGTACAGCCAGCTGCCGCTGTCCGGCGGCGTGAGCACCGGGGCGAAGGTGGCGCCGCCGTCGGTCGTCCGGCGCAGCGTGGGGTCGGATCCGCTGGCCAGCACGGCGGTGGTGTCGTCGGCAGCCGCCAGGCGCGAGGAGTTCACGATCTGCCCGGTCTGCAGTGCCGTGGTGGTGGTGGCGCCGTCGGTCGACCGGTAGGCCCGGGCCATCATGCCGGTCGGGCAGACGAACCACAGGACCTGCTCGCTGGTGGCCTGTACCGTGCCCCCCAGGCCAGCCACGCACGGGCTGGAGCGGACGGTGAAGGTGGCGCCGCCGTCGGTCGAGTGCAGCAGCACCCCGCCCGCCGCTCCGCCGGGCTCGGCGTCGATCCACACCTGGCGCCCGCGCGCCGACAGCGACGCCTGGACCGCCCCGCTCGCCTGCGGCAGTGCCGTCGACGTCCACGCGTCGGTGCGCGCCGGAGAGCGGGCGATACGGGCGTCGGCGCAGCCCGAGTGGGTGCAGGTCGCGAGCACCGCGTACGCCTCGCCCCCACTGGCCGTGAACGCCAGCACCTCGCCGCCCAGCGGCACGGCGTGCCAGTGGGCGCCACCGTCGTGGGTGACCCAGAAGGCCTCGTGACCGGGGCCGGCGCCCGGGTCGAAGGCGTAGCCGTCGAGCGGGTCGGCGAACCGCAGCTCGGTCACCGCTCCGGAGGTGCCCGCCGGCGCACCGTAGGCCAGCGGGGCCGGTGGGGCCGGGATGCCGACGAAGTGGGCGCCGCCGTCGGTGGTGCGGACGATGGACGTGCACACCGGGTTGCTGCACGGTGCGGCGCCGAGGAGCCAGAACTCGGTGGTGGACACGGCGGTGTACGAGACGGCGTCGAAGCCGGCGGGCACCGGTCCCCCCGCCGGTCCCCCTGCGCCGCTCGCTGGGACGGACCCGCTCGAGGGGGACGACCCTGAGCCCGACGACCCGGCGGTCGACGACCCGGTCGACGGGGCCGCGCCCGACGAGGCGGAACGAGCGTGCCCGGACGAGCACGCGGCCAGGGTCAGCGCGATGGTTGCCAGGACGGCGACCGCCGGCGTGGTACGGCGTCCCAAGGCGGGACGGGGCAGGGCGGGGTGGAGGGGGTGGTGCGGGTCTCGGGCTCGTCTCATGCCCACACTCTCCTGACGCTCGAAATGCCCGGCGCGTTCCAGGCGATAGCCGGCCCATTCGGGCCGGCTACGCCGGTGCGCCCTATCGAGTTGTCGGGGTCGGCGAACGAGAAGGCGGGCTGCGCGCCGGCCGCGCCGGCGACGAACCAGTCGGCCACTGGGTTTTCGTTCGCCGCCGTCGGCAGGTGCTGCAGGCGGTGCTCGAGCACCCGCCCGCCGGGTCAGCCGGTGCGGCGCAGCTCCGAGGCCAGGTGGTGGGTGAGGGGCTGGCCGACAGCCGCCATGGCCAGGGTCGTGTGCAGGACGTCGCCGTCGAGCAGCACCGTGCGCTCGACGGCCGTGATCTCCGTCGCCGACGTCGTCAGCCCGACCACGCGCGATCGCAGCACCAGCCGCAGCACCCCGTCCGACATCTGCACGTCGCCGTCGTCGACCTCCACCACGCCGGTCGGCTGGGCGACCACCAGCTCGGCGCGGCCGGGGCCCGCCGGTCGCAGATAGCCCGTCTCTGCGTGCAGGGGCCGGTCGTCGTCGAGGGAGCGGGTGCGCTGGTCGTAGGTGAGGAAGGGCCTGCCGTCGTGGCCGAAGTAGAGGTGCTCGGTGTAGCCGAAGGGCGCGACGGTCGGGTACGAGCCGCTGCCGTTCCCGCGCCACGCACCGAGCAGCGGGCCCAGGGCGACCAGGTCGGGGTGCAGCGGCGGGGTGGCGTCGGTCACCGGGAAAGCGTAGCGCCGCCGCCGTGTCGATCTGGCTCTCGACACGGCCCGGGTCTCGCTCCGCATCGCGAGCGAGAACGGCTCGCTCTTCCCTGTGGATCGGAGCGAAGGACGGGCAGGCCTCGACCAATGCCAGGAGCAGCCGATCCCACTGGGCGAGGAGAACGTCGCGAACGTGGCAGGCGTCCTCCAGGGCTGACCAGACGTCCGGACTCGGTCGCTGCCGGAGCGCCGTGCTGGGTTGGGCAGCGGCTGCAGCCCGCAGCCGATTGCCGGAGCGCGGATCCAGTGACGCCAGGTTCGCGGCGAGGTGCAGCGGACCGCGGTCCTCGTACACGTCGCCGCACTGGTCGCGTCGGTCCACCGTGCACTCATCGCACAGGCGACGGCCTTGGCCGAGGTCGGTGCTGGACCGCCGGGCGCAGTCACCCGCTGGGGACCGGAGACCGCAACGAATAGGGCCGGTAGCGGCGGCCGACGGCCATGCGACCGTCCCGCCACCGCATCGTGGGTGTGCCCGCCTGTAACCGGCGAAAGAGGCGGCGACGTAGTCCTGAATGGCGGACGGTCTTCTCACCGAGGTCGATCTCACGGCGGTCTTCGGTGAACAAGCCGGTGTTCGCCGATCTGGCAGCGCCGTCAGATGAGCTCGAGGGCGATCACCTTCCACGACTTGGTCGCGGCCCGTGTGCCGGCGACGGAGAGGGCGACGAGTGCGACGACCACAACGATGGTCGGCAGCCAGAGGGCGTGGTTGGAGTAGGTGATAACGGTGAACCTCCCTCGGGCAGCCTGCCGTGCCTGCAGGATCAGCCCGATTCCCCACGTCGCGTAAGCGCCCGCGAGCATGGTGAAGAGCGCGGTGACGATGACGGCGACGGTCCGGCCGAATCGAAGGTCGGCTGCGGCAACGTCCGCATGCGCTGCCACAGCCGCGATGCAGGCGACGGAGACTAGCCACCCGGCGATGGCCACGACCGCGAGGAGGATGCCAAGCGCATGGGCGGCCGCTGGGTCGCCGTTGAGCGGGATGATGGGCCTGCCGTTCATCCCCCCGCCGAAGCGACTCGGACGCACGGCGATCTGCGCCGCGATCAGGCCGATGTCAGCGAGCAGTGCGAATCCCGGCGTCCACGCCAGCACGGTCACCTTCGCTCGCTGCGGCGAGCACGACGTGCGGATCGCTCCGATCAGCCGGCCCCACCCTGTGGCCAGCACCACCAGGGTGATGATCAGCAAGGGGATCATGGCGAACGCCGCGTACGCGGCCATCGATCCGGCCATTGTCAATGGCGGTGCAGATGGCGGAAACGTCCCGTGGGCGGGAATGAACGCCCCGCCGGTGGGGAGCAGATACAGGTGACTTCCGGCCGGGGTGATCCCGCTGTGGACGACCATGCCGCCGGTCGCGTGGAGGCGCTGTGAGCCCATCGCTATGAGCACGAGGGGGACAGCCACCATCCACGGCAGCGTCGCCAGGGCGATCGACAGTCTGGTCCGGGTCGCCCACAGTCCGAAGCGCTTGGGCATGCCCTCGGCCTGGGCCCTGACCCGGATCGCCCCCCGCACGAGATCGACCGCAAGTCGTCGGGGTGAGCGCCCCTCGGCCGCAAGATCTGCGGTGAGTGACCGGACCTCGGTGCCATACCGGTCCTGCCACCACGTGGGGTAGCACCGCAACGCAGCATCGACTGCGGACATTCCGCTCATGCGCCGAGCGCTCCCAACCGCTCGAACGCGACCTGGGCCACCTTGACGGTGACCTGGAGTCGCTCGCGGAGCGCAACTGCACCGGTCGCGGTGATGCGGTAGGGACGCCGGGGACCTTCGGCAGGCAACGCCTCGACCATCCCCTCTTCCTCGAGTCGGGCGAGGACTCCGTAGAGGGTGCCGGGTCCGAAGGAGATGCCGCTCATCGCCTCGATGTCCTTGATCACGGAGTATCCGTGCTTCGGGCCCCCCGACAGGCTGGTGAGCACCAGGATGGTCGGGTCCTGCGTTCGCCCCAGTCGCTTCGACGTCATTGTCTCCCCGATCGTCTGCTCACGCCAAGACTATTCCGAATGTCGGAATAGTCAAGATGTCGGAATAGTCACGTCGTCGGCGCGGTCACGTCGTTGGCGCGGTCACGAGCTGCCGAACGGGGCCGTCGAGGCGCCATCTGCGGAGGTGGCGCTGCTCCGCACGGCGTTCTCCGATGCGTGACGGCAGCACTCGTCGCTGGACCAGGGGCGGGTCCCCTGCCGGTGCCCGGAGAGACACCTGGCGATCTGCTATCCGGTGCCAGGCGCGCAGGCTGGCTCGCGACCATCGTGCCGGGGTGGCCGGCGGTAGGCGGCGACGTAGTCCGGAATCGCGGCTGGAACGCCGGTCGGCTCGTCGGCCACCGGTGTTCCGGCGACCAGGTGAAGCGGAATCTGGCCGGCCCACACGTCGAGACCGAGGTCCTCGGGCTCTTCCATCGGGCCGCCGGTCCGGACCTTGGCGGAGGCCTCGTCGATGTCGAAGCGGACGACCCGCGTGGCACGCAGCTCGGCGTCGCTCGGGGGTCGGGCGTCGCTGTTGCGGCCCGGGACGGCGTGGTCGACGAGGCGCAGGAGAGCCCGGTGCTTGTCGGAAGGGTCGGAGATTTCGGTGGCTGTGCCGAATGCCACGACCGAGCGGTAGTTGAACGAGTGGTGGAACGCCGAGCGGGCCAGGATTACGGCGTCCACGAGTGTGACGGTGATGCATACCGGCCCACTGGTGATTGCCGAGCGCAGCGCGTCGTTTGCCAGCGCACCGTGCAGGTAGATGTGGTCGCCGTCACGGGCGTAGGCGGTGGGGACCACGACCGGGCGGCTGTCGACGCAGAAGCCGAGGTGACAGACCATTCCCTCGTCGAGGATGCCGTGGATGGTGTCGCGGTCGTAGCGGCCCCGCTGAGGCTGGCGGCGGACTCGGGTCCTCGGGCCGGGGCCCAACGCCATGTCCGGTCCCGTCGCCTCGGGCCTGTCTGCCAACGCCATGTCCGGTTCCGTCGCCTCGGGCCCGTCTGCCAACGCCATGTCCGGTTCCGTCTCCCCGGTCCCGCTCATCGGAGCCCTCCCTGGTCAGCGCTGCCGCCCGATATTGTTACACTACAAAATATGAACACGCCACTACAATACCGGCCCGAAGGCCGGTCGGCGGCAGCGATCGCCGAGAGCGTCGAGGCCGCGTTGCGCACCGGGCGGATCGGGGCTGGCGATGCGCTGCCGCCGGTCCGCACCTTGGCGCAGGATCTCGGCGTCAGCCCGACGACGGTGGCGGCCGCCTACCGCGAGCTGCGGCGCCGGGGGATCGTCGCTGGTGCGGGTCGGGCGGGCACGCGGGTCCGCGGCCGCCCGCCGCTGGCATCACGTATGCCGCTGCCAGTGCCGGCCGGGGTGCGCGACCTGGTGAGCGGCGGACCCGACCCCGACCTGCTGCCGGCGCTTCCTCGCGTGGTGACCCTCACACGCCGGTATGGCGAAGCGGCGGTTCTCCCTGCTTTGGAGCGGGCGGCGGCCGATCGCCTGGCGGCTGACGGCGTCGACCCGGCGCACCTGGCGGTGGTCGGCGGGGCGCTCGATGGTGTGGAGCGGGTACTCGGCGTGTGGCTGCGGGTGGGGGACCGGGTGGCAGTCGAGGATCCGGGCTACAGCGCCGTGCTCGACCTGGTTGCCGCCATGGGGCTGGTGGCGGTTCCGGTTCCGGTCGATGGCGCCGGCATGGACCCTGCCGGGCTCGCTGCCGCGCTCGAGGCGGGGGCGCGGGCGGTCGTCGTGACGCCGCGTGCCCAGAACCCGACGGGCGCGGCATGGGACGCGTCGCGGGCCGAGGAGATCGGCGCCGTGGTGCGGAGGTATCCCGACGCGGTGCTGGTGGAGGACGACCACGCCGGGCCGGTGGCTGGGGTGCCGGCGCTCACCGCAGCCAGGGGCGCCCGACGGTGGGCGACGGTCCGGTCGGTGTCGAAGTGGCTGGGTCCGGACCTCCGCCTGGCCGTGCTGGCGGCGGACGAAGCGACGGCATCGGCGGTGGCGGGACGCCAGGCGCTGGGCACCGGGTGGGTGAGCCATCTGTTGCAGCAGGCGGTGGCGACGCTGTGGACCGACCCGGCCATCGAGACCGTGCTGGAACGGGCAACCGCCACCTACGAGCGTCGGCGCTCGGCGTTGCGTGCCGCGCTCGCGGCGGACGGGATCGCGGTCGGCGGTCGGTCCGGGCTGACGACGTGGGTGCCGGTGCCGGACGAGGCCGGCGTGACCGCAGGACTGCTGGCGGCTGGTTGGGCGGTGGTACCCGGCGAACGCTTCCGGCTGGTCTCAAGGCCGGCGATCCGTATTGCCCACGCGACGCTGCAGCCACCGGAGGCCGCTGTGCTGGCCGGCGACCTCGGCCGGCTGCTGCGGCAACGGCGGGTGCGGACGGACTGACGGACTGGCGGACTGGCGGACTGGCGGGCTGACGGGCTGACGGACTGGCGGGCTGACGGACTGGCGGACTGGCGGGTGGTCTGGCGGGGTGTGCGCGGACCCGCTGCGACCTGCCGGCTCCGGCCCAGAGCTTGGAACCGGCGCCCGATGCCTGGTTGGCGGGTAGGTGTGCGTGAGCGTGCTGCGGCCTGCCGGCTCAGGCCCAGAGTTTCGAACCGAGGCCCGACGCGCCGAGGACGGGTAGGTGTGCGAGAGCGTGCTGCGACGTGGCGGCTCAGGCCCAGAGCTTGGAACCG
>JAJZJY010000114.1 GCA_021809885.1 Actinomycetes bacterium | reverse complement strand
CGATCGCGGGATCATCTGCCGGGTCGCCGCGGCGCCTAGGCTATGGGACGCGGGGCTGTAGCTCAGTTGGCTAGAGCGACTGGTTTGCATCCAGTAGGTCGTGGGTTCGAGTCCCATCAGCTCCACTCGAAAGTCCCAGGTCAGCGAGCTACGGCTTGGCCGTGACCACCGATGACAGGGGTGCTTGTCACCCATTTGTCACCGCCACGGGCGAGCTTGTCACCGGGGGCAGTGACACCGCCCGGACGCGAAGCGGCCCCGAGCCGAAGCCGGGGGCCCTTGCTCGCCGCGGTGGTTCTCAGCCGAGGAGGCGGGCCGTCAGCTCCTCGCCGGCCTGGCGCCCCATGGAGGGCACCGTGTGGACGTACAGGGCCATCGTGATCGCCGGGCTGGCGTGGCCGGCTAGCTCTTGTACGACCTTCACCGGGACGCCGGACTGCACCATGAGCGAGCACGCGGTGTGGCGGGTGTCGTGCACCCTGATCCGCGGGAGGCCGGCGGCCTCGACGAGGCTGCGGAAACGGTCCCCGAAGTAGTCCGGGTGCCACGGCCGGCCCCACTCGTCGGCGAAGACGTGGCCCTCGCCCTGCCAGTCCGGGCACCGAAGCTGGGCGGCCTTCTGCGCCTTCTCGTGCGCCCGTAGGAGGGAGACGAGGCGAGCGTCGAGCGGGATGCTGCGGCGCCCCGAGGCGGTCTTGGGCGTGCCCTCGATCGCCTTCCCGTCCACCGTGAGGCGCGTCCTCGTGATCTCGATGGTGGCCTCGTCCAGGTGCACCGCATCCCAGCGCAACCCCGCGACCTCTCCCCGGCGGAGGGGGCGCGTGAGGAACAGCGCCCAGGCTGCCTCGAGCGGATCGCCGGCCGCGTGGGCGAGGAACTGACGGGCTTCGTCGGCCGTCCAGGTCTTCATGGGGAGCTGCTCCCGGCGCGGCGCGTCCACGGCGGCGAGCGGGTCTCGCCCGAGCAGCCCCGTCTTGGCTGCCCACAGCGTCGCCGCCTTGAGCGTGGCGACCGCCGCCTGTGCAGTGCGTGGTGAGAGGCCCTGGCGGCCTTTGGAGCTCGGCGCCGTGCGGATGTGCTGTACGAGCTTGTCGATGTCCGCCGGAGTGAGCGCCGCGGCCTTGAGCCCGCCGAGCTGGGGGACCAGGTACCAGGTCGCCATCCCCTCGTACTGGGTGATCGTCGCCGGCCGTAGCCCCCGGGAGCGCATCGCCGGGAGCCAGTGCTCGACGAGGAGCTGAGCGACCGTGACCGGCTGGTCCGGCCGCCAGGCCCCCTCCTCCACCTTCCCAACGACGAGGTTGAGATGCTTCTTGGCGCTGCCCTGGGTCTTGAAGCCGCCCTTCGAGTGCTGCACCCGCTTGCCAGTCGCCGGGTCCGTGGTCGACCAGTAGGCGGTAAAAGTCGCTCCGCGTGGACGAATAAATCCTCGCATCTACTTGCCCTCCTCCTCAACGAACAGGTTCGGCCCCGGCGCACGCCCGGCCCGTCCGCGCGTGCCGGGCCCCAGGAATCCCTTATGCGTGGCTTGCACCAGCGCGGAGAGCACCATGGAATCCGTCACCGGCCGCCGCTGGTGTCGACTTTCGATCACGGCCAGCTCGCGGCGAATGCCGCGGCCCACGCCCTTCTCCTGGAGCTTCAGGTACTCCAGCGCGAGGCGCCGGTGGTTCCACTGGGGTGTGGGCCGCCGGCCTGTTCTCGGCGCCTTACGCGAAGAGGCGAGCCGCTGAAGCTCCCGGCTCACCTGGCCCTCTTGCATCCTGGTCTGCGCCCGCTGGGCAATCCAAGCGTGGGCATCCGTGAGCCACTGTCCGAGCGGAAGCTGGCGCAGGACCTGCGTGCTCATCGGCGTGTAGATGTCGTCCCACGGCGTTACCTCAAGGTCGCGCTGGTAAAAGGTGCCGCGGTCCGATAGGCGAAGGTGCACAACCACGCACCAGCGGCCGTCGCGAGAACGGGCAGCGATGAATGGCTCCTGGTCCTCGGGAGTCGCGGCGTAGGGAAACAGGACGACCATCTGGCCGGCTCGGAGCTGGTGCTGACCGGGCGGGGTCGTTGTCCTAGCCATGTCTCCGTGCTTAGAGCGATGAACGGCCACGGCTCCAGTATGCCGCGACTCCAACGGTATATCAACACTCCGCCAACAGAAGTAGTGCCAATCACCGCTATCTAGCCGCAACACTTTGTGCGGTCCTGCGTAAAGGCCATTTCTCGAGGTACGCAACATGCCGCAAACTAATGAACATGAATATCTCCGCGATCGACGAGGTGGCGCTCCGGCGCATGCTGCCTGCGCCCGACCGGTGCAGGGCGATCCGGCTACGGGCCGGTGTGTCGCTGGCTCGCGTCGGCGAGGACGTCGGCGTCACCGGGCAAGCCATCCTTTGGTGGGAGACCGGTCGGAGCGAGCCCCGGGCGGAGCATTTGGCCGCGTACGTGGCCGTGCTCGCCGGGCTCGAAGGGGCGACGACCCCGTGAGTGCCGCTGTTTACACCGCCGACGAGGTCGCCGAGCTGTTCAACGTCTCGGAATGGGCCATCTATCAGGCCGTCCGCCGGGGTGAGCGCGGCGACGACGCCGGGCCCATTGGGCGGCTCGCAATCCATGTGGGGCGGCGCATCGTCTGGCCGAAGGCGCCGATCGACCGCCTTCTCGGACTCGAGTGTGACGCATGAAATGGCGCAGACTCCTGCTGATCAAAGTGTGGGGCGCCGCCCTGGATACCGCGGAGTGGCTGACCGCCATCGCGGCCCGGCGCCTCGCCGTCGCGCTACGGGCGGCCGTGCACCACGGGGATCTCGAACTCCCATGAACCCTCGCGCCGCCCTCGGGGCAGCCGAGATTGCCAAGCTGCGTGCCGACGACGTGGTCGCGTTGTGGGAGCGGGTCCAACGGGTCAAGCGCAGCCGCACCGACCCCGAAGGCCAGGCACTCGGGCGCGTCATCATTGGCCGCGCGCTCGCCGCCCGCCGGATCGACCCGGAAACGGCGCAGTCCGCCCGGGCCGAGCTCGAGGAGTATGGGTTATCGGTGCTGCTAGCCGGCCGCTGGCGCGAGCTCACACCGGCCGCGGTCTTGAACCGGCCGACGGTCGGCTATTACCGCTCAGCATTCCCGCGGCGGAGAAACCCTCGCCAGGCGCCGGACATCGACCAGTGGTATCGGGACGACCCTCGCCGGCTGATCGCCTACATGGGCGAGGTCGCCAGGTTCACGACCGACGAGGAGCGCGTCCTCCGCGTCGCGGCGGACTTCGCCGAGCAGCTCGGCATCCCGGACCCGGTGGCAGAGGAGGTCCTCGCCGACGGACTGCGATCGGTCCGAGTCTCCTGGCGCGAGAAGGGAGCCGGTCGTCGTGCCAGTTGACATCGCCGCCGTCCGCGAGCGGGTCATCGAACCCGAAGGCGAGGAGAGTCCCCGTCTGACTGTTGCATGGCCAGTGCTGGGGGCCGCAGCCCGGCATGGCCTGGCCGGCGAGATGCTGAGCGCGATCGAGCCTCACACCGAAGCGGATCCGGCAGCGCTGCTCGTGACTCTGTTGTCGTCCTTTGGCGCCCTCGTCGGTTCCGGTCCCCATGCCCTGGCCGACGGCGCCGAGCACCCGGCGCGCGTCTGGCCGCTCATCGTCGGTGACACGAGCAAGGCCCGCAAGGGCACCACGTGGCAGCAAGCCCGTCGGGTTCTCTCCGCGGCGGACAAGGGCTTCACAGAGGACCGGGTCCTCGCAGGGTTCGGCTCAGGCGAGGCGCTGGTGGACGCCGTGGCAGGCGAACAGGACCGCAGGCTGCTCGTTCTAGAGAGCGAATACGGCCGAGTGCTCGCCGTCTCGAAGCGAGAGGGCTCCACGCTCGCCACGCTGCTACGCCAGGCGTGGGACGGCGGTCGCCTCCAGGTCCGCTCCCGCGCCGGCACGGCCGTCGCTGACCACACCCACGTGGTTGTCATCGGGCACATCACCAGGGCCGAGCTGCTGGCGAAGATGGCAGAGTCCGATGCGCTCGGCGGGAGCCTCAACCGGTTCGTCGTGGTCGCCGCGCGCCGCTCGAAGCTACTGCCCGCGGGCGGAAACCTTGACGACCGCGTGGTCGAGGACTTTGGTCGCAAGGTCGCTTTGGTCGCAATGCAAGCGCGGAAGGTGGGGCTCGTCCGGCGCACCCCCGAGGCCGAAAGCCACTGGGCCGGCGTGTACGAGGGGCTGGCCGACGACGATCCGGGTGGACTCCTCGGTGCCGTCATCGCACGGGACGCCGCGCAGGTCCTCCGCCTGTCCGTCACCTACGCGTTGCTCGATGGCTCTAACCGGATCGAAGTGGCCCACATCCAGGCTGCTCAGGCCCTATGGGCATACGCGAGAGCGAGCGCCTCGGCGATCTTCGGTGCTGCCACGGGCGACAAGATCGCTGACCTGCTCCTCGCCGAGCTCCAGACACGTGGCGGGAACGGCCTTGATGGAACGGCGATCCGCGACCTCCTCGGACGGCACGCAAGGAAGGAGCGGATCGACCAGGCGATTGCAACTCTGGAGAAGCGTGGGCTTGCGACGAAAGCGACCAAAGCTACGCAAGGCAGACCAAAGACAGTGGTGCGACTTGCGACCAAAGCGACCAAAGCGACCAAAGCGACCAAAGCGACTTTGGACGCAAGCGACGGCCTACCGCCACTGGACGACGCCGACATTGAGCGGTGGGCTGCCGATGAGGAGGAGATGTGATGAGGCGACCGGAGCGCCGCTCGAGCTGCTTGACCTGCTGGCAGCGGCCCCGAACGATGCGCGCATCCGCGAGCTGCCCTACTGGTTGCACATCAGGTGGAGCGCCGGAAAGCCCAGGTCAGAGACACCATGTCATCGCCTTGTCATCGTCCCGAGCACCGGAGTTGGAAGGCATCGGCACGAGCCCCAGTGCTGAGGGGGCGAAAACATCCCAAGGAAGAGCTCAGGAAACGCGCTCAGTCCCAAACATCGCGCCACGTGCGCACGAGTTCCCGGGCGCCGCTCCCGCCCGGGACGCCCGGACCATCGGCTACCGAGATGGTCGATGGTCCGGGCACCAGGCGCCGCCGTGGGGGGTCGCCATCTCCTTCCCCCTGCGGCCGCGCCCCTTCTTTCCTACCTTTCCTACAGTCCACGAGGTCCCCAGATGGCCGTTAAACGCCCCGTAAAGCCCGGCCAATACGTTCGGGTCGTCCGCACCGCTCAGAGCCCCTACGCAGGCCGTGCGGGCCTCGTCGGGGGCGTAGCCGGCGACGTGGTTCGGGTGCGCTTCGCGGCCGCGCGGGACTACAGCTTCGCCGTCCACGACCTCGAGCTCGTGCTCGACGGCCCGAGGAGCGCGTGATGCCACGGCATTCCGGCTCATCGGAGGCCCGGCGGCAAGCCGTTCGGCGCCGCCTCGCTGCGGCGAAGAACGACGCGATGCGACCCCGCGGCCGCGGGAAGCGCCGGCGCAGCGGGTGGCACGAACCACCCACCCTCGCAGAGACCTACGAAAGGACCAAGCCATGAGTTTTTTGTCCGGCGCGGCCAATGGCCGCGAACGTTTCCGCCTCGACGGCAAGCGCCTGCGCGCCGCCGAGCGGCGCGAGGCCGAGCGGGCTAACGCACAAGCAGCAAACGAAGCCGAGCAAGCCCGGCGTGCGGCGGAGTACGCGGCCAAGACCGGCCCGCAGACGACCCCCGAGCAGCGGGCCACCCAGGCCACCGAGCGCCAGAACGCGATCGCCCGTCTCCATCACCTTCGGGCGGAAATAGCCCAGGAACGGCGTCGCCTGATCGGCGACGTCGAGGCAGCGGTCGGGAGCGACGACCTCGAGCGGGCCATCGCAGCGCAGATTCGGATCGCAGCCCTCGAACCCCTCGACGCCGCCGCCGAGCGCCAGCTCGCCGCCCAGGGCGTCGACCGTCGGGCCCGTCCCTTCTCGCCCGTGGGGGCGCGCTAATGGAAATGGAACGCGTTCGCGACCTCCGCGAGCTTGGCCAGTCGCGGGAGGAGGCGCGCTATGTGGGGAATGCCGTCAAGGCCGTGGACGACAAGCGGTTCGCGCTTTTCGTTGTCTATTCGCCTAACAAGCTCCCGGCCCGTGGGGCGGACCACAAGCTCGACGTAGCGTCGCCCGACGTCCTCGAGCGGGCCGCCTGGCGCTTCGCCCTAAACGGCCTGAAAGTCGGAATAGACCATGAGCCAGGCGGCGAAGGCGCCGCCCGCGTCGTCGAGAACTTCATCTGGCGCGGCGCGCCCTGGCACGTGATCACGCCGAGCGGCACCAAAGAGGTCGTCTCCGAGGGCGACTGGCTCATCGGCCTGATTTTCACACCGGAAGCATGGGTGGACTTCAAAGCCGGCCGCTGGTCCGGCGTCTCGATGCAGGGGACCGCAACCCGCAAGCCCGCAACTCCCAAGACCCTCAAGCGACAGAGGAAGTAGCAGATGACACGCGACGAGATCACCGAGTGCGACGACGTGGATCCGTTGGAAATCCACCTTGTCGGCACCCCCGCAAACCGTTTTGCACCACTAATGGCGAAGTCCGCCGAGAAAGGAAGCAAGAAGATGACCAAGAAGCAGGCAAAGGCCCTCAAGGAGATGCAGAAGAGCGTGGCGTCTCAAACCTACCCATCGGTCGCGTCTCCGCGCACCACCGGCGTGAACCTGGCTGGCCCCGGATCGTCGACGATCGGCAACCGCGTGCCGGCTACCAAAGTTGTCTCAGCCTTTCTCGTTGGCCTCGATGACAGGGTTCGCAAGGCACGTGCCGAGGTCGAAGGCGCCGACTCCCCGCTGTCCCAGATGCGCGCAAAGACCAACCTTGGCGCCGCCTTGCGCCAGCGTTTCGCAGGAAAAATGGTCATCGCGGAGAACGCCCGCCAACAGGGACACGCCGAGGGCCGCTTCGGACCCGGTTCGGCCGCGCTCTTCAAAGAGGGGTCTTCCCACACGATCGGCGAGGACACCTCGCTTAAGTATCGCTGAGGAGGCGGAGATGGCGACAACGCAGCGACGACCGGGGCGGATGGGCCCCGAGGCCGTCGTGATCCCGCCGCGGCCCGAGGGCGGCGAGCCCAAGTATCCTCTCAATTCGCTGATCGAGACGTACGCGCGCTGGCGCGAGCAGCAAGAGGCACGAGCAGCCAACGACCCGTTCGCGAAGGCGCGCGACACCTCGGCGAACGAGCTCGAGGCTGACGCGTGGCATCGGTCGAGAAAGAGGGTCGCGAAGCGCCTGGCGCGTGGGAAGTCTCCTACCGCCGCGCTGGTGGCCGGCTTTCGCCGATATCACAAGCTCGGCGGAAGGATGTCGCTCGCGGCGTGGCACAAGAAGATGCTCGCATGACCGGCGACCTTCGCCGAGACGGCACGCCCGTGACCGAGCCCCAAGCGCCCCGTGGGTACCGCTGGGAAGATGCCAAGCCCGGCAACCTCCTCGCGGTCCGCCACGGCGCTCGATCTGAGCGCCTGGTGTCCGAGCGGGCCGCCCAGGTGCTCGACGAGCTGCGGGAGACGTACGCGTGGCTCATCGACGCCGACGTCGTGGTGCTCGACGTGCTTTGCCGGGCGAAGGCTCGACACGACGCGCTCGCTGATTACGTGGAAGGCGTAATCGAGGGAACAGTGGAGGCGTATCCGCGCAAAGGCTTTCCCCAGACCGGAATCGAAGCGGTTCCGGACCGCACTTGGCAGCAACTGTCCCGAGAAACGCGCACGATCATCGACGCGGCCGCCAAGCTCGGCTTCACCGCCACAGACCGTGCACAGTTGATGAAGGATACCGGGATGGCCCGCCACTTTGGGGGCGAGCGCGTCGCCCAGCTCGTCGAGCGTGGTCGCCAGCTTCGGGAGGCGGCGCAATGAGTGACGCGCTCGACCTTCTCCACGCTCTCGTGCTCGAAGGTGGGCGACCGTGGGGCACCGTCGCCGCGGACTTCCAGCGCTCCGACGCCGCGGCGATCTTCGGCACCGAGCGGCCGCACTTGCATTTCCTCACCAGGCCCCGAGGGGGTTCCAAGACCTCGGACTTGGCCGCAATTGCTCTCGCATGGCTCGCCGTCGAGGCACCGCCTCGCGGCCGAGGTTACGTCGTCGCAGCGAACGCCGATCAGGCGGCCCTCCTGATCGACGCTGCGGCCGGCTTCGTCAGCCGCACACCCGAGCTCGGCGGCTTCGTCCAGCTAGAGAACGAGCGCATCCTCGCCGCGAACGGCGCCACTGTTCGGGTCCTTCCGGCCAGCGACTCGGGCGCGTGGGGCCTCCTCAACTGTCACCTCATCGTGCTCGACGAGTTTGGGCAATGGCCCGAAACAAGAGGTGCCCGCAGGGTGTGGTCGGCAGTGCGGTCGACCGTGCAAAAAGTACCGGGATGCCGCCTTATCATTCTGACCTCGGCGGGGGAGCCCTCCCACTGGTCCTACGGCATCTTGAGGACCGCGCTCGCCGATCCGTTCTCCTGGCGGGTCCACGAGGTCCCCGGACCAGTCCCCTGGCAGGACCCCGCCGAGCTTGCCGCCCTCGAGCGGGAGCTGCTGCAGTCGCCCTGGGCTTGGCGGCTGCGATCGGTGCCGCCCTGGCGGTCGCCCGGCTGCAACGACGCCGCCGCCACCAGCCGGGCCACCCCCGCCCCGGCCTGGCCGCCACCGAGCCGCTTGCCGGGCCGACCGTGCGCCGGCTGCGCCGCGCGCATCTCGACCTCCTCGATACCAGGGAAGCCGCCGCCGGCCCAGCCGAAGCTTGCGGCGTCCCCGAGTTCCCGGCAGCACCCGACCTGCCCCCAGGATGCGTCCAGGCGGGCCAGCGTGGCGGCGCACCACTGGCCCTTGACCTGCTCGCCCATCCCGGGGTTGGCCTGGCCGGCCCAGGAGCCGAGGGCTCCGCCCGGGCGCTGGCCGTCGCAGTGCTGGCCGACACCGGCCCGCAGCAGGCCAGGTTGCTCGCCAGCGCCGAGACCGCCGGACTGCTCGGCCGGTGCGACACTGCCGGCGTCGACGTCGCCGCCGACCTCACCGACGCGCTCGGCCGCCTCGAGGTGGAGCTGGTCCACCGCACCCGGCTGCTCGACGCCCACGACGCCGGCAACCTCGCCGCACTGGTTGCGTCGCACCCCGAAGAGCCGCTCGGCCCGCTCGTCCTGCTCGCCCCCGTCCCGCCGCCAAGCGGCGCACAGCGCCTCCAGGCGGTGCTCGCCCTCGGGCAACGCCTCGGCATCGGCGCCGTCCTGCTCGGGCGCTGGCCGACCGGGCTCACCCTCACCGTGGCCACCGACGGCGCCCTCAGCAACGCCGCCGGCGAGAGGGCAGCCGAACTGGACGGCGCCCGACTCGGAACCCTCACGCAGGCCGAGGCGACCGAGCTGCTCGGCGTGCTCGCCGCCGCCCAAGGCGACAGGCCCGAGCCGGACAGCACCGGCCAGCCCGCGCACGAGTCCTCGTCGTCACCGGAGCAGCCGGCAGAACCACCG
>JAJZJY010000113.1 GCA_021809885.1 Actinomycetes bacterium | reverse complement strand
CGATCGACGCCGGCATTGCTGGCATGGCGCTGCGGAGGGTGCTGCCCGAGGATCTCGCCTCAGCGGTGCGGTCGGTCCTGGCCGGCGAGCGGGCGATCGCCCCCCCGCTCATGTCGGTGCTGGTGGGGTTCGACCCTGCCGAAGGTATCGGCATCCGACCGTCGGACGTCTCCCCGCTGACCTTCAAGGAGGGCCAGGTCCTCGCCCGCCTGGCTCGAGGGGAGTCCAACGCCGCCATCGCCGAGGCGTTGTACATCTCGCCTGCAACGGTCAAGTCGCACCTCGCAAGCATCTACGTGAAGCTCGACGTCCGTACCCGGCACGAGGCGACCTCGCGGGCGGTCGCACTCGGACTGCTGCGCTGACCAGCCGTGCTCGTATCAGCTCATGGTCCTCCCGCCCGAGTCGATGGGTGCCGTAGTGTCCCGTTCCCCGTCCCCGTCCCCGCCACTCGAGGACTTGTCCGACGCGCTGTGGCAGGTGCGCCATCTCCTCGACGTGTTGCGGTTCCGGCTGGAGGAAGAGCGCGGGCTCGCTCTCGCCGGCGGCTCCAGCTGGGTTGCCAGTGCCCACCGGGCCGTCGAGCAAGCCGTCGAGCGCTTCCGGGTGGCGGAGCTGGTCCGGGCCATGGCCACCGAAGCAGTGGCGCGGGACCTCGCGGTGGCGTCGTCGCCGACGTTGGAGCAACTGGCCGCTGCAGCACCGCCGCCGTGGGGCGACATCCTCACCGCCCACCGGGAGGCGCTGGTCAAATCGGTCCGATCGCTCTCGGACCTCGCCGACGCCAACGAGCGGCTGGCGGCGAGCTCCCCGGGTGGTGCCGCGCCGCATCCGACGCGTCTGGGCCCATCGCTCACGGAGTTCATCGCCGACGCCCCCTGATTCCTCCGCCCGGCGCCACGTGCCGATTCCCCAGCGGGCGGTACGCTGCCGACTCGGCCGAGTCCGAGGGAGGACAGGTGGAGCCGACTGAGCTGGACGACGATCCGCTGGTGCAGTTCCGCCTGTGGTACGCCGAGGCGGAGGCTGCTGGTGTAGCCGAACCAGACGCCATGGCTCTCGCCACCGCCGGTGCCGACGGCGCTCCTGACGTGCGGTTCGTGCTGCTGAAGGCGGTCGACGACCGGGGCTGGGTGTTCTACACCAACGACCGGAGCGTGAAGGCCTCGCAGCTGGCAGCCAACCCCCGTGCCGCCCTTGCGTGGCGCTGGGCCGCACTCGACCGGCAGGTACGGGTCGCCGGCGACGTGGAGCGGGTCGGCGACGAGGATTCCGACGCCTACTTCCTCACCCGCCCCCGCGGGTCCCAGCTCGGTGCGTGGGCTTCGGCGCAGAGCACCGTGCTGCCCGATCGTCTGACCCTCGAGCGGCGGGTCGGCGAGGTCGAGGGCCGCTTCGCCGGCCGCGAGGTGACCCGCCCGCCGTGGTGGGGCGGATTCCGGGTCGTGGCGAGCTGGGTGGAGTTCTGGCAGGCGCGCCCGAGCCGGCTCCACGACCGGGTCCGGTACCTGCCGGCCGGCGAAGGGTGGTGCAAGCAGCGGCTGTCCCCGTGACCTGAACAGCCGGCGGAGCAGGACCGATACCCGATTGGCCCCTTCACGAACCAACCCTTCTCCGGTAGGATCAGCTAGCAGCGTCGGCACCGACCGGCTGGTCGGGGATCCTTCCCAGGCCGGATCCGGGCTGCGGACCGGCTCGATGAGCGGACCGGCTCGATGAGAGGACGTCCACGAAGTGCCCAACAACCACGCCGCTCAGCCTGAGGAGGACTTGGTCCGCCTCTACTTGAACGACATCGGTAAGCATGCTCTTCTCACCAAGGACGACGAGGCCCGCTTGGCGCAGGCCATCGAGGCCGGTCGCGAGGCCCGGACAGAGATCAACTCGGGTAAGTCGCTGACGGCGGCCCGCAAGCGCGAGTTGCGCCGGCTCGTTCGGGATGGCGACGACGCCGCCGAGACGTTCGTGAAGGCCAACCTGAGACTGGTCGTATCGATTGCGAAGAAGTACCAGGCGGCGGAGTTGCCCCTGCTCGATCTGGTCCAGGAGGGCAACCTCGGCCTGATGCACGCCGTCGAGAAGTTCGACTGGCGCAAGGGCTTCAAGTTCTCGACGTACGCGACGTGGTGGATCCGCCAGGCCATCACGAGGGGGATTGCCAACACCGGTCGCACCGTCCGACTCCCGGTCCACGCCGGCGACCTGCTCACCCGGGTCACCAAGGCCCGCGGGCGCCTCGAGGGCCAGCTCGGTCGGCGCCCGACGGTCGCCGAGCTCGCAGCCGACTTGGAGCTCGAGGAGGAAAAAGTCACGGAGATCCTCCGCCACGCCGCCGAGCCGCTCTCGCTGTCCGAGCCGCTCCGGGAGGACGGCGATGCGGAGCTCGGTGATGTCGTCGAAGACCGCTCGGCGGTGTCGCCCTTCGACGCCGCAGCGGCCTCCCTGCTGTCGGGCGAGGTCAACAAGATGCTGGTGGCACTGGACGAGCGCGAGCGTGAGATCCTCCGCCTCCGCTTCGGTCTCGATCGGGGAGAGCCTCGGACGCTCGATGAGGTGGGCGAGCACTTCAGCCTGACCCGGGAGCGGATCCGCCAGATCGAAGCGCGGGCCATGTCCAAGTTGCGCCACCCTTCGACCGACCGCGGCGCGCGCGAGCTGCTGACCGGCTAGACGTCCCCCCGGCAGCCCGCAATCGGAATCACCGGCCGAGCCCGGGCGCGTCCCGGGCCGGTTCGCGCGAGGGGCGGCGGGCGAGCTCTGGGCGGATGAGATCCAGCGACGGCTCCGCGTGCTCGGGGGTCGGGCGGGCCACCCCGGCTCTCACCGCAAGGACGACCCGTGAGGCGTCCCGTCCCAGGTCCTCCGGCTCGCCCAGGAGGAGCGCCGCCCCGCCGTGCAGCCGCAGGCCGGCAGGCGTCAGGGCGTAGGCATGACCGAGACGCCGAGCAGCCCAGCTGTCGACGCTGCGCCGCCCGTCGCCCCACTCGACGACCATGCGTGCCGGCGTGTCGCCCACCGCCACCACCCGACCCTCGGCACCGGGTCGGCCGACCTCCCGTCGAAGGGGGACGACCCGGTCTCCGACCGCGAAAGATCGTCCCGCGACGACCACGTCGGGACCCTCGAGGACGCCGGCGGAGCGGAGGGCGGCGCGCGCCCGGCGGTTGAGCTCGGCGACCTCGGCGGGGCCGAGCCCGACCAGGACGCCGCGGCCTTCCCGCACCTGCCACTCGTCGACCAGGGCAGCGAGCGCCGCCCCCGTCGGGAGGGTCCCGTGGGGGGAGGCCGCCAGTGGGTGCGCCGGGCCGGTCGGGTGCGCCGGTCCGGCGGGGTACACCGGGCCGGTGGGGTGGGTCGAGTGAGTTGGCGGGGCTGGGGCGCCGAGGGTGACGGCGTCGATCGTCTCCATTCCCTCGCTGCACGCCCGGCTCAGTGCCGGCAGGCTCCCGCCGCGGAGGAGCACCACCTTGGCCGGTGTCCGTCCCGCGTCGCGGAGCACGGCCAGCAACTCGGCGGGCGCGAGCCGGTCGGCCCGGTCGACGATGAGCACGCTGGTAGGCCGGTCAGGCATTTCGGGGGTCACTGCCGCCAGCGCCGCCCACCGCCTGGCGGCGGCGGGCGTCGAGCGCACCGCGACGGAGTGGCCGGTGGCTGCCCAGGCCTCGCGGGCGGCGTCGAGCACCGATGCTTGAGCGAAGAAGCCGTCTCTTGCCTCTCCGGTATCGAGCAGCACCACGCCCTCTCCCCTGCGCGTCAGGCGCTCCACAGCGGCCGCTCGTACCCCGCACAGCTCCGGCCGGCGGCCGAGGGATGACACGATGGCGGGCGCAGCTGCGAGGCCGAGCCCACCGGGCGCCGCCCGCACCAGTTCTGCGACCGCCCGGTCGAGAGTGGCCGCTTCGGGCGTCGTGATCCGTCCTCCGGCCGCTGGCAGGGCCCGGCGGGCGAACGCCTCGGCCCACGCCTGGGCTTCATCGGGCGACGCCCCGCCGGGAGTCGTGGCGGCCAGGCCGACGAGCAAGTCGCGGACCGAGTAGGTCGAGCGCCGGGCCGCCAGCCAGGTCGCCACGGCCGCCGGCACCGCCGGAGGGGCAGTCGTGCAGACGGATACCTTCCGGCCCTGGCCGAGCGACGCCGCCTCGGCCGGTCCGAGCCCGGCGCCGGCTGCCGCCGGCCACCATGAGTCCGACGCGGCCGCCCTCGTGAGGCCGCGCGCCGCCCGCCGCGCCGCTCGAGTCGGCTCTTCGCGCGCCAGGGCTGCTCGGATCTCTGCCTCACGGCGGCTGGTCGCGTCGATGGCCCGGCGCGGCACGCCGCTCAGGTCGAAGCTGCCGTCGGGCTCGAGGCGCCATCCCGTCACCCCGACGGCTTCGAGACGGCGCCGCAACGCGAGGTGGTAGACGGCCCCGAGGGCACCCCGGTGCACCCACAGAGAGCTGCTGTCGAGCGCTGACCACACCCCGTCGCCGGCACGGGTGGCGTTGACCAACACCACGTGGGTGTGCACGTGCGGGTCACCCGAAGCGGACCGGCGGTGGTCGAATCCGGCAGCCACCAGGCCGTCGGTGCCGACCAGGACCCCGCCGCGCCGGGCCCAGCAGGCTCGCTGTTGGAGCCACTCGACGGCATCGGCGGCGGCCGCGGCGTGGGCGGCGGCCAGCTGCTCGGCTCGGGCCGGCGGTGCCATCGCCACCAGCAGCGACACCGACTTGGGAGCGGCGAGAACCAGGTCCCAGCCGGCTCGACGATGGGAAGGCCGGTGCACCAGGAGATCCCCTCCGCTGTCGGGGTGCCGGCCCCGGAGCAGGCACTGGAGCACGTCGGCATGCACAGCGCCGGCGAGGCCGAGAGCGACGGTGCCACCGCCGAGCCAGCGCCCTGGTCCCGGGCGGTAGTAGCGCCCGGCGTCCTCCCCGATTGGGTTCACGATCAGCACGGACCAAACTATGGACTGTTGACACATGAGAAGCAATGGAATAGGATGATATCTGCTCTACTGCTTCAGGCGAAAGGAGTCTCCATGCACCTTCTGGCAGCCATCATTGCCAGCGGCACCACCGGCACCGCGGTGGTGACCGTGCCGTTCTCGCCGAGCTCGTCGGCCCTTCCCGGCACCCAGCAGCTCGGCCAGATCGCCAACGGCCTGGGGTTCTGGGCGCTGATCGCCGCCGTCGTCGGAGTGGTCGTGGGAGGAGTGATGTGGGCCTTCGGCCACTACTCGCAGAACTACCAGCAGGCGTACAACGGGAGGAAGGGTGTCCTCGTCGCCGGCCTCGCCGCCCTGCTGGTCGGCGCAGCGCCCCAGCTCATCCACTTCTTCCTGTCGCTCGGTGCACAGGTGAAGCAGTGATCGTGCCCGTGGTCGCCGCCCACGGGGGGGGATTGGGGACGCCGGCCCCCGCATTGTCCGCTTGCCCGGTACCCGGCCTCTGCAACCTGCTGGATCCTCTGAGCTCGGCGGCCACGGGCGGCCTCGCCAGCCAGTTGCTCACGGTCATCGCCACCGTCCTCACCGGGGGGGCCAGGTGGGTCGCCCACCACGCCGTCGGGCTGCTGGCGTCGAGCACCCAGATCGACCTAGGGAGGGCGTGGTTCACCCACTTGCTCGGCGTGATGAGCGGCGTTGTGGCGCTGGTCGCCCTCCCGCTGGCGATCGCCGGGACCCTCGGCGCGATCATCCGCCAGGATCCCGGTCGCCTCGCCCGGGTGTGGCTCGTCGGGGTGCCTGTCAGCCTGGCGGGCGGCGGGCTCGCTGTCGCCGTCGTGGGGCTGTCGATCCGGGTGGTCGACGATCTGTGCTCGCTCATCGAGCCATCGGGCGGTCTGGCCGGCCTGATCGGCGCTGCTACCGCCCGCCTGTCCCTCGCACCGCCCATCGTGCAGTGTGCGGTCGCCGGGCTGATCCTGCTCGGGGCGGTCGCCCTCTGGATGGAGCTGCTCCTGCGAAGCGCCGCCGTGTACCTGTCGGTGTTCTTCCTCCCACTCGCCCTTGCCACGCTGCTCTGGCCGGCGGTGGCGCCCGCCGCCCGGCGCTTCGTGGAGGTGCTCGCCGCCCTCGTGGCCGCCAAGCTGCTGGTCGTCGGTGCCGTGGCCGTCGGTGGCGCAGCGCTGGAGGCGGGGGGTCCCAGAGGCGTCGACAGCGCCGTTACAGCCGCTGTCGTGCTGCTCATCGCCGCGTTCGCGCCCTTCGCCGTGCTCCGGCTGGTGCCGGTCGTCGAGACGGCCGGTGTGGCGCACCTCGAGGGGCTCACCCACCGGCCGGCGCAGGCGGTGCGCTCCGCAGTGGCCCAGGCGGCCGTGCAGCGGGAGTGGGTCGGCGGTCTCCTCGACCATGCCCGCAACCGCAGCGCCGCCGGGCTGGACACCAGCGAGCCGCCGACGTCACTGCCCTGGATGCCGGGTGAGTGGTTCCCCGGGACCCCCGACGGCAGCCCCCCCACCGACCAACCCGGGGGCGCGAACCGTGAGTGATGCCGCCCGCAGCTACCGCTTCCACCCCCTCGAACGCCGCGGCGTGGTCCTGGGGCTCGGAGCGGCCCGGGTCGGCACGCTCGCGGCCGGCGCGGTTGTGGCCTTCGTCGCCATCCAGGCAGGCGGCGGTCTCCTGGCAGCGGCCGCGGTCCTCGCGCTCGCCGCAGCGCTTGCCCTTGTGCCGGTGGGGGGCCGGAGCTCAGTCGACTGGACACCGGTCGCCGCCCGGTGGCTGATCAACTCTGTCTCCCCGGTGCAGGCGCGGGCCGGCTGTTGCGCGCCACCTTCCGGGGTGCGGATCCTGGCGGCGCCCGACGCGCCGGGTGACGGCGAGCTGGGTGTCGTACACGACCGCCGCAGCGGGGCGTGGGCGGCGGTGATGCCCCTGGACGGGCCGCCGTTCAGCCTTCTCGACACCGAGGACAAGCAGCGTCAGCTGGCTGCGTGGGGCGCGGTCCTGGCCAGCACGTGCCGGCCGTCCAGCCCCGTCTACCGCATCCAGTGGGTGCAGCGCGCCCACCCTCCCGACCTCGATGCCGTCCGCGCCCACCTGACGCAAGGCCGTGCCGCCAAGGCAGCCCCTGCCGCCCTTCACGGCTATGCGGACCTGCTCACCTCCGCCGAGACAGGTGCCGGTGGCCACGAGGTGCTGCTCGTGGTGGCGGTCCACCCCAAGCGGGCGGGCCGTCAGCTGCGGAGCTTCGGTCCTGGCCGCGGTGGCGTCTGCGGCCTCCTTCGCCGCGAGCTGCGGTTGGTCGCCGGTCAGTTGCGCCGCGCCGGGATCGAGCCGTCCCAGCCCCTCGACGTGGCTGGCGTGGCCGCCGCCATCAGGCGGGGCTACGAGCCGGCCGCCGGCGCGCGCCCTCGGACGGGAGGTCAGCGCTCGGCGTGGCCGATGGCGTGGCGGGACGGGTGGGCGGCCGCCCACGTCGACGGGCGTTGGCATGCGACCTCCTGGGTCGCCGAGTGGCCGCGGGTGGAAGTCGGTCCCGACTTCCTCGCGCCGCTGCTCCTCGTCGGCGGGGCCCGGGTGGTCGCCCTGACGATGGTCCCGGTCCCGCCCCGCCTCGCCGTGCGGGATGCCGAGTCGGCCCGGACCGCTGAGCTCGCTGACGAGGAGCTGCGGCGGCGCGCCGGCTTCCTCGCGACCGCGCGCCACCGCCGGCGCGCCGAGGGCGTCGCGACCCGCGAGGCGGAGCTCGCCGACGGCCATGGTGAACTGCGGTTCTCCGGCTACGTAGCCGTCTCGGGCGCCACGCCCGAGGAGCTCGATGCCACAGCGGCCGGCGTGGAAGCCGTCGCCCAACAATGCGGGTTGGAGTTGCGGCGGCTGTACGGCCAGCAGGCCGAAGCCCTGACCTGGACCCTGCCCCTCGGGCGCGGGGTGGCCTGACCTCCATGGCGGGGCGCACCCCCCCTCCCCACAAGGCGACGACCGCCCACCTCCAGGCCCTGTACCCGCTCGTGGGTGGCCGGCCGCTGCAGGCGCCCGGTGTGTACCTCGGCCGTGACCTGCACGGCGGGCCGTTCTGCTTCGACCCGTGGGAGCTGTACGCCGCAGGCGTGCTGACCAACCCGAACCTCGTCGTCGCCGGTCAGATCGGCAAGGGCAAGTCGACATTCGTCAAGACGTTCGTGTGGCGCCAGCTGCTCTTCGGCCGCCAGGCGTGGGTCGTCGATCCCAAGGGTGAGTACGGCCCGCTGGCGGAGGCGGCCGGATCGGTGCCGGTGCGGCTCCGCCCAGGCGGTGCCGTCCGGCTGAACCCCCTCGCCGGCGGCCCAGGCGGCGACACCTCCGGGTCCCGCACGGAGCTGGTGTCCTCGGTGGCGGCGTCCGGCCTCGGCCGGGGGCTCACGCCGGCCGAGCGGACTGCGCTCGAGCTCGCAGTGTGGGCCGCCGCCGGGGAGCGGGCGGAACCGACCCTGCCCGCAGTCGTGGACCGGCTGCTCGAGCCCGACGCGGCGTCAGCGGCGTCGGTCCGCACCGACCGCGCCGGCCTGGCGGCCGACGGGCGGACCGTCGCCCTGGAGCTGCGCCGTCTCGTCCGCGGCGACCTGGCCGGCCTCTTCGACGGGCCGACCAGCCCGGGGGTCCGCCTCGACGGCCACCTCGTCGTCCTCGACCTGTCCGCCCTGTACGACTCGCCGGGGCTCGGCATCCTCATGACCTGCGCCGTCGCCTGGCTGCAGGCCGCCGTCCGGCGGGGGGACGGCGCCAAACGCCTCGTCATCCTCGACGAGGCATGGGCGGTGCTCCACGACCTCGGGACGGCGCGCTGGCTGCAAGGCAGCTTCAAGCTGGCCCGCGCCCACGGCGTGGCCAACCTCGCCGTGGTCCACCGCCTCTCGGACCTGCGGGCCGCCGGCTCGGCGACGTCCCAGCAGCGCCTGCTCGCCGAGGGCCTGCTCGCTGACTCCGAGACCCGGGTGGTCTTCGGCCAGGCACCGTCGGAGTCGGCCGCCGCTCGTGAGCTGCTCGGTCTCACCGGCACCGAGGCGGCGTTGCTCTGCCACCTGCGGCGGGGCGTGGCGCTGTGGAAGGTGGGCGACCGGTCCTTCCTCGTAGAGCACGCCGTCGCCCCGAGCGAGGCGGCGCTGGTGGACACCGACACGGCCATGGTCGGGTCGTGAGCCTGCGCCGGCCGCCAGCCGGGCGAGAGGGGCGGTCGGCCCGGGTGGCGAGGAGCGAAGCGGTCGTCGCCGCGCTCGCCGGCGTGTCGGTGGCGCTCGCCGCCGGGGCGTGGCTGACCGGTCAGCTGGCGGCGCTGGTCGTGTGGGGCCGCTGGCCTCCCGTGCCGGTCACCGCCGGCGTCTCCGTCCTCGCCAGGCTTCCCGCTCACCTGGCCTCCCCGCGGGTGGCCTGGCCGCCCGCCTACCGCGGTGACATCCCAGGCAGCGTGCCGCTCGTGGCAGCGGGCG
Source organism: Actinomycetes bacterium (assembly GCA_021809885.1). Taxonomy (GTDB): domain Bacteria; phylum Actinomycetota; class Acidimicrobiia; order Acidimicrobiales; family Palsa-688; genus JAKAQB01. The sequence continues at coordinate 112 of JAJZJY010000113.1, read as the reverse complement.
CCGGCGTCCTCGCGGTCGTGGTGGGCGCGGCGGTGGCCGCCGCCGGCTGGCGGATGGACCGCCCGCGCCCACCCGTGCCGGCGCGCTGGCTGCCCGCCGGACGGGGTCGGCT
>JAJZJY010000112.1 GCA_021809885.1 Actinomycetes bacterium | reverse complement strand
CGCGGGGATGAGCCAGAGCAGGCTGGCGTCGCTGCCTGGCCAGTGGGCGCCGGCGCCTTCGGCCCCCCAGAACGTACCGAAGCTCGAGAGGAGCACGCCGACGGCGAACTTGATGGTGTTCTCCGGCACCCGGGCGAGCGGGGCACGGACGGCGAGAGCGACGGCGGCCACGGCGGCGATCGCGGTCACGGCCGCCAGCGCCGCGAGGGGTATCCGCCCGGCGTTGGCGCCGAAGGTCACGACGATGAAGACCACCTCGAGCCCCTCGAGAACCACTGCCTTGAACGAGAGCGTGAAGGCGTAGGCGTCGTCACCCGTCGCGCCCCGGTGGCCGGCGTCCCGGCGGGCGGTGCGCGCCTCGGCGACGTGCCTTTCGTAGAGGCTGGCTTCGTCGTGGAGCGACTTGTGGCCCGACGCCCGCAGGATCGCCTTGCGGAGCCATCCGAGGCCGAATACCAGCAGCAGGCCGCCTACCACGAGACGGAGGGAGCCGAGCGGGATCGAGGAGATGGCCGGCCCGAGGGCGGCGACGACCGCGGCGAGGACGATGGTCCCGGCGAGGACGCCGCGCCACGCCGAGCTCCAGCTGCGGGTGACGCCGGCGGCCAGTACGACCGTCGTGGCCTCGACCGCCTCGACGGCGCAGGCAAGGAAGGTGGCGGCGAAGAGGAGAACTCCCGTCATGGCCTGATTCTAACAGCTGTTAGATCTAGTCCGTAACGGACCCATGCGAGCCGCGCTCGGCCGCCCACACCTCGTCGACGATGCCGTAGGCGACAGCAGCGGCGCTGTCCATCCAGCGACCGGCAGCGATGTCCGCTTCGACGTGCTCCTGCGGCCGGCCGGTGGTCCGGGCGAGGACACCGGCGAGGCTGGCCGACTGCCGGGTGTGGTGCTCGGCCCAGGCCTGGAGCTGCGCCGCCCGGCCGTCGGCGGTCACGTCGGGTTCGCACAGGCGGAAGTGGGCGTGGGGCGCGGCTCGTCGCCGCCGGCCGGCGGCGATCAACGCCACCGCCGAACCCTCCGCCCGCCCCACGCAGATGGTGTCGACGGGCACGCCGAGCAGTTCGATGGTGTCGACGACGGTGAGGCCGGCGTGGACAGGGCCACCTGGGCTGTCCACGTACAGGGTCACAGCGTCGTCGCCCCCACCATCCAGGTACATGAGCCGGCTGCACACCTCGCCGGCGACCGCCTCGTCGAGCGGCCCCCGCAGCTGCAGTATGCGGCGCTCGAACAAGAAGTCCTCGACCTTCCGGTGTTCCGGTCGCCAGGCGGCCACCTAGCCCTCCCCCAGCTTCCAGTCGAGGACCTGGCCGAGGGCGGCCGCGTAGCGCTCGAGGGTGGACAGGCGCAGGTCGGCGGTCCCCGACTCCAGCCGGGCCACGGCTGACTGCGATGTCCCCATGCGGGCCGCGACCTCGGTCTGGGAGAGGCCGAGCTGCACCCGGCGGGACACGAGCTCCTGGGTGAGCGAACGGCGCCGGCGGGCCATCTCGGCGAAGCCGGGGAAGACGGGCTCGTGGCGACGCTCGCTCATCGCTCTCTCATCACTGGGATCTCATCGGTAGTATACCGGCAACGATATAGAAGCCCTAGCTCGGAGGAAAGCCCATGTCGGTCATACCCACCGTTCTCGACCAGTCGGCGCGGGGCGACCGTGCCTACGACATCTACTCGATGCTGCTGCGAGAGCGCATCGTGTTCCTCGGCCAGGAGGTGGACGACCAGATCGCCAACCTCCTCGTCGCCGAGATCCTCTACCTCGACGCCAACGACCCGGGCAGGGACATCTCCCTCTACATCAACTCGCCTGGCGGCCTGTCCTACGCAGGCATGGCGATCTACGACGTGATGCAGCACGTCCGCTCCGAGGTGTCGACGGTGTGCGTCGGGATGGGCATGTCGGCGGCTGCCATGATCCTCTGCGGCGGCGCGCCGGGCAAGCGGCTGGCCACGCCCAACGCCAAGATCATGATCCACCAGGGCTCGGCGGGAGCGCGGGGAGCGCCGCGGGACATGGAGATCCACCTGCGCGAGGTGCTCGCCACGACCCGCCGCATGGCGGAGATCATCGCCCATCACTCGGGCCAGCCGATCGAGCGAGTGGAGCGGGACATCGACCGCGACTACTTCCTCACCGCCGAGGAGGCAAAGGACTACGGGCTCATCGACCAGGTCATCACACCTCAGCGTGGGCTGGCGGCGGTGGCGGCCCCTGTCCCACCCGAGCTCGCCGGCGTCGGCTGACCGGGTGCCAACCGGTGGCGCTGCCGGCCCGGGTACGCTCGCCGGCCATGACGTCCGCCTCCCCGTGGACGCGCGCCAGGGTGGCGGCGCGCACCGATCACACCCTGTTGAAGCCGGAGGCGACGGCTGCCGACGTCGGGCGCTTGTGCGCCGAGGCCCGTGAGCTGCAGGTGTTTGCGGTGTGCGTTTCCCCGACGCTGGTCGCCACGGCCGTCGACGCCGTAGCCGGCAGCGGCACAGCGGTGGCGAGCGTCGTCGGCTTCCCGGCCGGCGCCCACCACCCTGAGGTGAAGGCGGCGGAAGCGTCGCGCGCCGTCGCCGACGGGGCCAGCGAGATCGACATGGTGATCGATCTCGGCCGGGCCGCCGCCGGGCGCTGGGACGCCGTGCAGGCGGACATCGCCGCCGTACGTTGTCGGGCCGACCGGCCGGTGCTGCTGAAGGTGATCATCGAGGCCGGCATGTGGGATGCCGACGGGATAGTGGCCGCCTGCCGGGCGGCGGAGAATGCCGGCGCTGATTTCGTGAAGACCTCGACGGGCTTCCACCCGACCGGAGGGGCGACGCTGGAGGCGGTGCGCACGATGGCCCGTGCCGTTGGGACGCGGCTCGGCGTCAAGGCCTCCGGGGGGATCGCAACGGCGGCCGATGCGGTGGCGCTCCTCGACGCCGGCGCCACCCGCCTCGGCATGTCACGCACCGCCGCCGTCCTCGCCGACCTGTCCCCAGGGGACGACCGGGGCTAGCTGCGGGCCGGCTGACTGACGATGGCCCGCTGGTGGATGACTCGGGCGTGCCGAGCTGCCGGGGTGGCCAGGCCGATCAGAGCGGCCCACAAGGCGCTCGCCGCCGCGAGGTGGAGGTCCTGGGCGCTACGCGGGGCGCCCGTGGTGGCGACGATGCCTCCCAGGGCTGCCGTCAGGGCGAGCAGCGCGGCAACCGCAGCGCCCAGGAACCGGTCCAACGGCGCCGCTGCCGCCGATCTCCATGTCCTCCACGTCACCGCGACGACGGCGACGCTGGCAAGTAGCCCGAGGGTGCGATGCAGGTATTGCAGTGCCACCAGGCGGGCGGGAGCGCTGCTGGCTCGGCACAGCGGCCAGGTGGGGCACGCCCGACTCGCTCCGTCGTGGAGGACGAGCATCCCGCTGACCGCCAGCGCGAACACGGCGACGACGGCGACCACAGCTACTCGGCCGGCGGGGACGGCCCCGCTCCCGGCGCCCGCCGCGCTCTCGTAGGGGGGCGCTCGCCACACCCCGAAGGCGGTCACGGTGATCGCAGCGAGCAGCAGCCAGGCGCCTGCCAGGTGCAGGGCCACGGTCCACCCGGCGTTGTGGGCGAACACGGTGATGGCGCCGAGGGCGATCTGCACTCCGATCAGGCTCACGGAGGCCGCAGCAGCCCGGAGAACGAGGGGGTGGCGCCGTTGTCGACGCCACGCCGCCACGAACGTGGCGGCGACGAGGACCGTTACCACCACGGCGAGGTATCGGTGGGATTGTTCGAGCAGCGCGTGGTAGGAGCCCACCAGGCCGAGGTGGCCGTTGCACAGCGGCCAGCTCCGGCAGCCCATACCCGACGCGGTGACTCGGACGGTGTCGCCGAGAACGACGAGCAGGTAGGCCGACGCCAAGGTGAGCCCGCTCAGGATGCGCAGCCCCTGACCCTGCTTCGATCCGCCCCCGGCAGGAGGGACGCAGGAGCCTCGGATGGTGGTCGTAATCGGCGGGTCGGGGCGATCCATGGGGGGAGGCATCTCAGGAGGCTCGACACACTAGCCCAAGTGCCGAGTGCACAACTATACGTATAGGATGCGACCCAGAGTTACCGGGCACCCGTAGACGCTGGCTGGCGGGGGGCTAGGGTTCGGCCGGTGCTCGTTTTGACCACGCACGTTGATCCCAGGTCCGAGCAGTACCGGGCCAACCGGGAGGCGATGGTGGCGAAGCTCGCGGAGATCGACCAGCTCCAAGCCGCAGCCCGAGCCGGCGGAGGCGAGAAGTACGTTGCCCGGCACCACGGTCGCGGCAAGCTGCTCGCCCGGGAGCGCATCGAGCTGCTGGTCGACCCGGAGGCCCCGTTCCTCGAACTGTCGACGCTGGCGGGGTGGGGCACCGACTACGTCGTGGGGGGCAGCGTCGTCACCGGCCTCGGCGTCGTCTCTGGGGTCGAGTGCGTCCTGATCGCACACGACCCCACGGTGCGGGGCGGCGCCTCCAACCCCTACACATGGAAGAAGGTGCTGCGGGCGCTCGACATCAGCCGGGAAAACCGGCTGCCGCTCGTCAACCTCGTCGAGTCGGGCGGAGCCGACCTGCCCGCCCAGGCCGAGATCTTCATCCCGGCGGGGCGGTTGTTCCACGACCTCACCCGGCTGTCGGGGCTGGGCATCCCGACTCTGGCACTCGTCTTCGGGAGCTCGACAGCTGGTGGCGCCTACGTGCCGGGCATGTGCGACTACGCGGTGATGGTGAAGCAGCGGGCCAAGGTCTTCCTGGGCGGACCTCCCCTGGTGAAGATGGCCACCGGGGAGGAGAGCGACGACGAGGAGCTCGGCGGCGCCGAGATGCACTCCCGGGTGTCGGGGCTATCGGACTACCTCGCAGAGGACGAGTACGACTGCCTGCGGATCGGTCGCGACATCATGGCCCACCTGAACTGGCTCAAGCTCGGCCCTGGCCCCAGCGAGCCGGCCGAGGAGCCGCTCTACGACCCCGCCGAGCTGCTCGGCATCGTCCCCGTCGACCTCAAAGTTCCATTCGACCCTCGCGAGGTGCTCGCCAGGGTGGTCGACGGCTCTCGGTTCGAGGAGTACAAACCGCTGTACGGTAACAGCCTGGTCACAGGCTGGGCCTCGGTCCACGGTTACCCCGTGGGCGTGCTGGCCAACCACCGAGGGGTGCTGTTCAACGAGGAGTCGCAGAAGGCGACTGAGTTCATCATGCTCTGCAACCAGGTCGGCACCCCGCTGGTGTTCATGCAGAACACCACCGGTTACATGGTGGGTAGGGCATACGAGCAGCGGGGCATCATCAAAGACGGTGCCAAGATGATCAACGCGGTCACGAACAGCACGGTGCCGCACGTCACCTTGAACATCGGGGCCTCGTACGGGGCAGGGAATTATGGCATGTGCGGGAGGGCGTACGATCCCCGCTTCTTGTTCTCCTGGCCCAACTGCAAATCTGCGGTCATGGGTCCACAACAGCTCGCAGGGGTGCTGTCGATCGTGGCCCGCCAGGCGGCCGTGGCCGCCGGCAAGCCCTTCGATGAGGAGGCCGACGCGGTCCAGCGCCAGTACGTGGAAGACCAGATCGAACGAGAGTCGCTCGCCCTCGCCAACACGTCTCGTCTGTACGACGACGGCATCTTCGACCCCCGGGATACCCGCACGCTCCTCGGCATGGCCCTGTCCGCTGTGCACTCGAACGTCATCGAGGGCCAGCGCGGGTGGGGCGTGTTCCGGATGTAGGAGAGACGTAGGAGAAAGGGCAGTGGCACGCATCCAGAAGCTCCTGGTGGCCAACCGCGGTGAGATCGCCGGCCGCGTGTTCCGCACCTGCCGGGACATGGGAATCGCCACCGTGGCGGTGTGCTCCGATCCCGACCGGCGTGCTCCGTTCGTGCGCGAAGCCGATGAGGTCGTGCCGCTCGGTGGCGTCACCCCGGCTGAGTCGTACCTGCGGGCAGACGCCATCGTGGAGGCGGCGATGCGCACCCGCGCCGATGCCGTGCACCCGGGCTACGGGTTCCTCTCCGAGAACGCCGGGTTCGTCCGCCGGTGCGAGGAGGCCGGTCTCGTGTTCGTCGGCCCAGCCGCCGAAACGGTCGAGGCGATGGGCTCGAAACTGACGGCCAAGGCCATCATGCAGAGGGTGGGCGTGCCGGTGTTGCCTTCCGTCGATGCGACGGACCTCGTCGGCGACGACCTACTGGCCGCGGCCCGATCGGTGGGCTGGCCGGTGCTGGTGAAGGCGTCGTACGGTGGCGGCGGGCGAGGCATGCGCATCGTCCGGGACCCTGCAACCCTGGCTCAGGCGGTGGCCGGCGCCCGGCGCGAAGCAGCGTCGGCTTTCGGCAACGACACGGTGTTCCTCGAGCGCTACGTCGAGGCGCCCCGCCACGTCGAGATCCAGATCTTCGGCGACCGCCACGGCCACGTCATCCACCTCTTCGAGCGGGAGTGCTCGATCCAGCGCCGTTACCAGAAGGTCGTCGAGGAGGCGCCGTCGGTCGCCACCGGCGGCGGGGTGGGGGAGGAGATGGGCGCCGCCGCGGTCGCGGCAGGCAAGGCCATCGGCTACGTCGGAGCGGGCACCGTCGAGTTCTTGCTCGGCCCCGACGGGGGGTTCTACTTCCTGGAGGTCAACACCCGCTTGCAGGTCGAGCATCCGGTCACCGAATGCGTCACCGGCCTCGATCTGGTCCGTCTGCAGTTGCTCGTCGCCCAGGGCGAGCCGCTGCCGGACGACGTCACCGCTGCACGCCTGGCGGGGCACGCCATCGAGGTGCGGCTCTACGCCGAGGACCCTGAGCACGGCTACCGGCCCACCACCGGCACGCTGCACCGGTTCTTGCCCCCCGCCCTCACCGGCGTGCGGCTCGACAGCGGCGTGGAGACCGGCTCGGTGGTCAGCGCCAACTACGACCCGATGCTGGCCAAGGTGATCGTGCACGCCCCGACGAGAGCCGAGGCGGCCCAACGGCTGGCGGCGGCCCTCAGCGGCATGCGCATCCACGGGGTGACGACCAACCGCGACTTCCTCGTCGGGGTCCTGCGCGCCCCTGAGTTCGTCGCCGGCCGCACCGACACCCATTTCCTGGACCGCCACGATCCGGCCGCCCTGGCCCGCGCGGCGCGGGGTCCGGACATCGACCGGCAGCACGCGCTGGCCGCCACGTTGGCGCTGGCTGCCGGTCGCCGGGCGTCCGCGACGGTGCTGCGTGGCTTGCCGGCTGGCTGGCGCAACAACCCGTCGCAACTCCAACCGGCGGTATTCGAGCGTCCGGCCGGCACCATCGAGGTGCGTTACCGCCTCGGTCGCGACCCGGTCATCGAAGTGGACGGCGAGCAGCTCAGCGTCGAAGTCGTGCACGCCTCGCCGGACGCCGTCGAGCTCACGGTGGCCGGCGTGCAGCGCCGCTACGAGGTGCACGTCGTGGCGGATGTCGCCTACGTGGACAGCCCCCTCGGCTCGTCCGTGCTCCGGATCGTGGATCGCCTGCCGCAACCCGCTGCCCACGTTGTCCCGGGTTCGCTGCTCGCACCCATGCCGGGGACCGTAGTGCGGGTTGCGGCCGCCATCGGCGTCGCGGTGCAGACCGACGACCCGCTGGTCGTGATGGAGGCGATGAAGATGGAGCACGTCATAGCGTCGTCCTCCGCCGGGGTGGTCGCCGACGTCCGCGTGCAGGTCGGACAAGTGGTGGGCGCCGGCGATGTGCTGGTCGTCGTCGAGGAGGAGAGTCGGGATGCCTGACGATGTCGGCTACGGGGTCGTCGACGGCGAGGTGGGGGAACCATGCTGACCATGGCGGTGATCTGCGACGACCTGGCGGCGGAGCACGCCGAGCTGGACGCGGTCGTGACGGAGCTGGGCGAAAGCGGCTGGCATCTACCGACACCGGCGCAGGGATGGGCGGTGCGCGACCAGATCAGCCACCTCGCCTTCTTCGACGGTGCAGCCACCACGGCGGCCTGCGACCCGGAGCGTTTCCGTGCAGACGTGGGCGACGCGCTCGCTGATCCCGACGCGCTCGTCGCCAGTTCCGTAGACGCCGGTAGGGCGATGGCGTCCAGGGAACTGCTCGGCTGGTGGCGCGAGGTCCGGGTCGGGATGCTCGACGCCTTCCGTCAGCTCGATCCGGCTGCCCGCCTGCCCTGGTACGGGCCGGGCATGAGCGCCTTATCGTTCGCCACTGCCCGGCTCATGGAAACCTGGGCGCACGGCCAGGATGTCGCCGACGCCCTCGGGATCTGCCGGGCCCCAACCGATCGGCTCCGCCATGTTGCCCACATCGGGGTCCGGGCCCTGCCCAACAGCTTCCAGGCCCGCGGGATGGCCGTGCCCTCCGCTCCCGTCCGTGTCGAGCTGGCATCCCCGTCGGGGACAGCCTGGACCTGGGGCGACGCCGGCGCGCGAAACGTGGTGCGGGGCAGCGCCGTCGACTTCTGCCTGGTGGTGACCCAGCGCCGCCATCCCGCCGACACCGGCCTCACCGCGCAAGGACCGGCGGCGGAGGCGTGGCTGCCGATCGCTCAGGCGTTTGCCGGCCCTCCTGGCACCGGGCGACGGCCGGGCCAGTTCCCCAGGAGCTGTGATGCCTGAACCCGGTGCGCCGCTGCGCATCGCCAACTGCTCCGGCTTCTACGGCGACCGGCTGGCCGCTGCCCGCGAGATGGTGGAGGGCGGGCCGATCGACGTGCTGACCGGGGACTACCTCGCCGAGCTCACCATGATGATCCTGTGGCGGGCCCGGCAGAGGGACCCGACGGCCGGCTATGCCGTGACGTTCCTGCGCCAGGTCGAGGAGGTGCTCGGCACCTGCCTCGACCGGGGTATCAGGATCGTGGCGAATGCAGGGGGTCTCAACCCGGCAGGACTGGCAGACCAAGTGCGGGCGCTGGCCGACCGCCTCGGCCTCACTGCTCGCGTCGCCCATGTGGAAGGCGACGACCTGCTGGGCCGGATCGAGGAGTTGCAGGCCGCCGGCCACCGGTTGGCGCACCTCGACAGCGGGGTCGCGCTGGCCGAGGCGGGGGTGAGGCCGGTGAGCGCCAACGCCTACCTCGGCGGGTGGGGGATCGCCGAGGCGCTCGCCGCTGGTGCCGACGTGGTGGTCTGCCCGCGGGTCACCGACGCCTCCCTCGTGGTGGGCCCGGCCGCATGGCACTTCGGGTGGCACCGCGACGACTGGGACGCTCTGGCCGGTGCTGTAGTGGCGGGCCACATCCTCGAGTGCGGCCCCCAGGCCACCGGCGGCAACTACGCGTTCTTCGAGGAGATCCCCGACAGCCGTTACCCGGGCTTCCCCCTCGCCGAGGTGTATGCCGACGGCAGCTCGGTGATCACCAAGCATCCCGGCACGGGTGGCGCCGTCTCGGTGGGCACCGTGACAGCGCAGCTGCTCTACGAGATCGGCGGTCCCCGCTACGCCAACCCGGACGCGGTGGCCCGCTTCGACACGATCCGGTTGAACGAGGATGGCGCCGACCGCGTGGCGGTGAGCGAGGTGCGGGGCGAGCCCGCTCCTGCTGAGATGAAGGTGTGCATCAACTACGTCGGTGGCTACCGGAACACGATGACGTTCGTGATCACCGGGCTC
>JAJZJY010000111.1 GCA_021809885.1 Actinomycetes bacterium | reverse complement strand
GTCGACGGCGGCGGCGTCGAGGACCGGCGCCGCCGAGGCGTCGCCGATGGCGACGCGGACCGAGCCGACTGCTCCGCCGGCGCGCCCGAGGCAGGTGGCCTTGGTCACTGCCCGCATCCAGCGGTCCACGGTTTGGGCCGCGGTGTCGTACAGCACGGTCTGGATCTGCACGCTCGGCGGCACTGCTGGCACCGATCCCTCCTGGCGTCTCCGCTCCGGCGGCGGACGGTACCAGTGGCGCCCCTGCGGGTGCGGTCACCCTCACCGACCCGGCGGTCCCAACGCCGGACCTGGGGCAACGTTCTCGGCGGCAGCTGCGTTTCTCGGCGGCAGCTGCGTTTCCCGGCGGCAGCTGTGTTTCTCGGCGACAGCTGTGTTTCTCGGCGACGGCGAGTGGACGAACCTGCACGCCGCGTTGCCGGGAACCGGTCATGTCGCCGAGGTCGCGTGTCTTGGGTGGGGTCGGATGGGTTGGATGCCGGCCGTGTGTGGCGAAACCGTTGGGGGTGAGGAGGCGACGGGGCCGTCAGTCGACCCGCCGCAGCCCCCGGCGGAAACGTGCTGCGTTGTCGACGTAGATCCCCGCAGCGGCGACGATCAGCTCCTGGCGTGACCGCTCCGGCTTCAGGGTGGCGGGCACCCCGACGGCCAGCGCCCCGGGCGGCACGACAACGTCGTTGGTCACGACCGCGCCGGCAGCGACCGTCGCCCCGGTGCCGACGACAGCGCGGTGGAGGACCACGGAGCCGGTCCCGACGAGGCTGGCGTCGTCGACCCGACACCCCTCCAGGTGCGCGAGGTGCCCGACCACGACCCGGTTGCCGATCACGGTGTCCAGTTGGGCGGTGGCGTGCACGACCGCCCCGTCCTGCACGGATGTCTCTTCTCCGACGACGATCCGGCCGAGATCGCCTCGTAGCACGGCGCACGGCCAGATGCTCGACCGGGCGCCGATGACGACGTCGCCGATGACCACCGCCTCGGGGTGGACGAAAGCCTCGGGGTGGATGGTCGGCTCGCGGTCGTCGATGGCGTAGATGGGCACGCCGAGGACCGTAGGCGACTCGCAAGCCGGGACGCCCCAAATGCCCGCTCCGGGCGTCGGCGGGCGCTACCATGGCGGCACCGAAGAAAGGAGGTGGTCCAGCTGAGTAGTCAACCCGTTGGGACCTCGGAGGTGGCTGGCCGCTAGGTCGGCTACTGGACCACCTGGTGAGTCCACGCCAGACACCCGTCGGGCAACGGCCGGGATCCTGGTCCCGCCCGGTACACCAAACGAAGCCTGACGCTTTCCAGCAGTTCTCAGTGCGGGGGGTCGCTGGAGCGGCTCCCCGCACTGTCTGTTCCGGCGGCACGGATGCGTGTGCTGAGCGCCTCCGCCGAGCATCATGAGGGGATGACGACGGCAGCGCGCCCCGGTCCGGTGAGGTCCACGCCGGCGGCCGACCCGCAGATCTCGATCGTCTCCGAAGGCGTCGAGCTCGATGGCTACCTCGCCCGGCCGGCGACCGCCGCCGGCGCCGGCGCCGGCCGCCACGGCTTGGTGCTCTGCCACGGCTTCCCCATCACGCCGTCGCAGCGCCAGGGTAACTGGGGCGGCTACCAGGAGTTGGCCGAGCGTCTCGCCAGGGACACGGGCTGGGTCGTCCTCACGTTCAGCTTCCGGGGCACCGGGCGCTCCGGCGGGAACTTCTCGCTGGGCGGTTGGTTGACCGACCTGGGCGCTGCCATCGACGCCCTGCTCACCACACAAGGCGTCGACGGCGCCTGGCTGTGCGGGTTCGCCGCCGGGGGGGCGCTGTCGATCTGCGCCGCCGGCGAGGACCCGAGGGTCCGGGGCGTTGCCGCCTTGGCCTCCCAGGCGGACTTCGCCGAACGCGCCGGCGACGCCCGGCGCTTCGTCGCCCAGGCGCGGCGGCTCGGGATCATCCGGGACGCCGACTACCCCACGGACCTCGACGCCTGGGCCAGGGAGCTGCTCGAAGTCCGACCGCTGTCGCTCATCGGCAAGCTTCCTCCACGCCCTGTCCTGCTGGTTCACGGGGCCAACGACGAGGTCGTCCCCGTGGTCGACGCCCGGGCGCTGGCGGACGCCGCCGACGGGCAGGTGGAGCTGCGCATCCTCGTCGGCGCCGGCCACCGGCTCCGCCACGACCCCCGGGCGATCGCAATCCTCATCGGCTGGATGGACCGCCAGGGCTGAGCGGGGGCCGGCCGCGGGCCGGCCGGAGGGCTGGCAGCGGCGTGGCGCGCCGGGGATCAGGCGGTGCCGGCGCCCGCCTTCGTCGCTGCCTTCATCTGCTGCTTGTAGGCCCGCACCCGCCCGAGGGACCGTTCGTCGACGATGTCGGCGACGGAGAGGTAGGTGCCAGGCTGGCCGAACCGGCCGGCCGCTTGCTCCCATCCCTCGGGCCGGACGCCGAGCTGCTTGCCGAGCAGGCCGATGAATATCCGGGCCTTCTGGTCTCCGAAGCCGGGCATGCCCCGGATCCGGCTGTACAAATCGGCACCGTCCCGGGCGGTCGTCCACGTATCAGCCGCGCTGCCGCCGTACCTGTCGACGATCAGCCGGCAAAGGTCCTGGACGCGCTTGGCGTTGGCTGCCGGGAAGCGGTGGAGGGCCGGCCGTTGGGCGAAGACCGCCGCCAGGGCGTCGGGGTCCATGGCGGCGATCTCCTCCGCCTCCAGGCGGCCTCCCAGCCGGTCCTTCAGGTCACGCGGCGAGGAGAACGCCCGCTCGAGCGGGATCTGCTGGTCGAGGACCAGGCCGATCAACAGCGCAAGCGGGTTCTCGGAAAGGAGCTGGTCAGCCTCTTCGTCCTGTGCGAGGTGGAGCACGCCGTGAGCCTAACTCCCGACCCCAAGGACACCAGGTGAGGCCACAAGGTGGGTGGCGGCATACTGTGAGTGGAAACGACACACCCTGTGTACTTTTCACTCACAGTTCGGTGCGGGGGCGCAGGGCCGGCGGGGGCGCAGGGCCGGCGGGGGCGCAGGGCCGGCCTACACCGTCCGGGGATCGGGCGACTCGGGGTCGATCCCGTAGGTGGCGATGGCCGCCTCCACCTCGTCCGCCTTGCCCTCGCCGGCGAAGCGCAGCGCGTCGAGCACTGCCACGACGATGTGGGCGGCGTCGGTCTCGAAGTGACGGCGCAGCGCCGCCCGGTCGTCGCTGCGCCCGAAGCCGTCCGTACCGAGGGGGGTGAACGGCCCCGGAACCCAGCGGGTGACCTGCTCGGGAACGGCCTTCATGAAGTCGGTGACCGCCACGACCGGCGCCTCGCCGGCCGGGCCCTCACGCAACGTTGCCGACACGTACGGCACCCGCGGCTGGAGGGAGGGGTGGAGGCGGTTCCAACGCTCCACGGACAGGGCGTCCTCCCGGAGCGCCTTGTAGCTCGTCGCCGACCACAGCTCCGCTGCGACGTCGTGGTGCCCGGCGAGTAGTTCCGCTGCCTCGGCGGCAGCCCTCCACGCCGTTCCCGAGAAGAGGATCCTGGCCCGCCTGGACGGCCCGTCAGGAGCCTCGGCGAAGCGGTAGAGCCCCCGGAGGATTCCGTCGCCGGCGCCCGCGGGCTTGGCAGGCATCGGGTAGTTCTCGTTGTAGAGCGTCAGGTAGTAGAAGACATCCTCGGGCTCGGGGCCGTACATCCGGCGGATGCCCTCCTCGACGATCGCCGCCGTCTCGTAGGCGAACGACGGGTCGTAGGCCTGGCAGTTGGGCACGGCGGACGCGAGGACGAGGGAGTGGCCGTCGTCGTGCTGCAGCCCCTCGCCGAGCAGCGTGGTGCGCCCGGCGGTGGCGCCGAGCATGAATCCCCGGCCTCGCATGTCGGCGAAGGCCCAGATCAGGTCGCCGACGCGCTGGAAGCCGAACATCGAGTAGAAGATGAAGAAGGGGACCATTGGCTGGCCCCATGTGGCGTAGGCGGTGCCGGCGGCGGTGAAGTCGGCCATGCTGCCGGCCTCGGAGATGCCCTCCTCGAGGATCTGGCCGTCGACCGCCTCGGAGTACGACAGCATCAGCTTGGAGTCGACCGGTTCGTACAGCTGGCCGAAGGGGGCGTAGATCTTCACCTCCTTGAACAGCGCGTCCAGCCCGAAGGTGCGGGCCTCGTCGGGGATGATCGGAACGATCCTCTGGCCGATGCCCTTGTCCCGCAGCATGTTCCGCAGCATGACAGCGAAGGCCATCGTGGTGGACACCGCCCGCCCGCCCGAACCGTTGGCGAACTCGGCGAACGTCTTGGTGGCCGGCGCCGGCAGGGGCTTGGAGCGGACGGCGCGATGGGGAAGGGAGCCGCTGAGGGCCGCCCGCCGCTCCATCATGTACTGGTACTCGATGCTGTCGGCCGCCGGGCGGTAGAACGGCGGCTCGCCGTTCTCCAGGGCGGCGTCGGGGATCTCCTCTTCCAGGTAGAGCCGGTCGCGCAGCAGCTTCAGCTGCGCCGACGTCATCTTCTTGATCTGGTGGGTGGAGTTGCGGCCCTCGATCTCCGGCCCGAGGGTCCATCCCTTCACCGTCTTGGCGAGGATCACGGTCGGCTGGCCCGTGGTCTCCACCGCCGCCTTGTAGGCGGCGTACAGCTTCCGGTAGTCGTGGCCGCCGCGTGGCAGGGTCCGTAGGTCGTCGTCGGAGAGGTGCTCGACCGCCCGGCGCAGGCGCGGGTCGGGGCCGAAGAAGTGCTCCCGGATGTAGGCGCCGTCCTCGGTGGCGAACTTCTGGAACTCGCCGTCGACCGTCGTGTTCATCTTGTTGAGCAGGACCCCGTCCACGTCGCGCGCCAGCAGTTCGTCCCACCTCGAGCCCCATATCACCTTTATCACGTTCCATCCGGCCCCCCGGAACGTCGCTTCCAGCTCCTGGATGATCTTGCCGTTGCCGCGCACCGGGCCATCCAGGCGCTGCAGGTTGCAGTTGACGACGAACGTGAGGTTGTCGAGCTGCTCCCGCCCCGCCAGCGACAACGCCCCGAGGGTCTCGGGCTCGTCGGACTCACCGTCGCCGAGGAAGCACCACACGCGGGACTGGGAGGTGTCGGCGATGCGTCGGTGGTGCAGGTACCGGTTGAACCGGGCCTGGTAGATGGCGTTGAGCGGGCCGATGCCCATCGAGACGGTCGGGAACTCCCAGAAGTCCGGCATGAGGCGGGGGTGGGGGTAGGAGGACAGCCCCCCCGTGCCCGCCGCCGCGCCCTTCAACTCCTGGCGGAAGTTGACGAGCTGATCCTCGGTGAACCGCCCCTCCAGGTAGGCCCGGGCGTAGATGCCGGGTGCGGCGTGACCCTGGAAGTACACCTGGTCGCCCGCCTGGCCGTTGGCCTTGCCGCGGAAGAAGTGGTTGAACCCCACCTCGTAGAGGCTGGCCGAGCTGGCATAGGTGGCCAGGTGGCCGCCGATGCCCTCGGCCATGTGGTTGGCACGCACGACCATGATCGCGGCGTTCCACCGGATGTACGCCCGGATCCGTCGTTCGACGTGCTCGTCGCCCGGGAACCACGGCTCGAGGTCGGCCGGGATGGTGTTCACGTACGGCGTCGACACCGTCGCCGGGAACCCCACCTGGTTCTCCCGGGCGCGCTCGAGGAGCTTCATGAGCAAGAAGCGCGCTCGTGTCTTGCCGTGGGTGTCGAGCACGGCGTCGAAGGAGTCGACCCATTCCGCGGTCTCGGTGGGGTCGGTGTCCGGCAGTTGGTGCGAGAATCCGTCGAAGATCACCCCTCCATCGTCGCGCCGTTGGCGACCGTGCCAGGATCGAGCGGTGCCCGACGCCCCCCGACCCGCACCGTCCCCTCCCCCTACGACCGTGTACACCGACGGTGCCTGCAAGGGGAACCCGGGGCCGGGAGGCTGGGCGTGGGCCGTCCCGGACGGGCCGTTCCGGTCCGGGGCGGCCGCACTGACAACCAACCAGCGGATGGAGATCCAAGCGGTGCTCGAGGCGGTGACGACCCTCCCCGGCCCTATCCAGGTGGTGAGCGACTCGACCTACGTCGTCAACTGCTTCAGGGACCGGTGGTGGGCGGGTTGGGAACGCCGCGGGTGGCGGAGCTCCCAGGGGAAGCCCGTGGCCAACCAGGACCTGTGGCGGCCGCTGCTGGAGGCATACCACCGGTCACCGGGACGGCTGTCGTTCCGCTGGGTGAAGGGCCACGGCGTCGACCCCATGAACGATCTGGTCGACCGCCTCGCCGTGGAGGCGGCCGAACGCCAAGTGGGCAGGGACGGGCCTTGACTGCTGCGGTCAGCTGGACGCCGTGCGGGCTGCTTCGGCGGCGCTGTCGGCCCCGGCGGCGACCGTGTCGGCGGTCTGGCGGGTGGCGTCCGTGACGATGCTCGCCGGCTCGGAGGAAACTTCGCGCTGCTTGCCGGCGAGGTCCTTGCCCCGCTCGCTGAGAGCCACTGTCGCGGCCGCGGCCCCGAGCCCGAGAGCGAGCTCGGCCAGCGCCCATCCGAACCCCTTGCGCCGTTTGGCGACCAGGCCGTCGATCGAGGGGAAGCCCGGGCCGGCCTCGGTGACGGCGAAGGCGGCGGCGATGAGCGTGGCGTTGTACTCGAAGCCGCCCTTGTGGACCCACAGACCGTTCTTGGCGTGAACCTTGGCGATGGCGGTTGCCTGGACGCCGGTGAGCATGGCTGCCCCCAACGGCGTCCACATGCCGGTGGCGAGCAGCGCACCTCCAACGGTCTCAGCGACCCCGGCGGCCATGGCGTAAGGCTTGCCCGGCTCGAAGCCCATACGCTCGAAGGACGGGGCCGTGCCCTCCGGTCCGGAGCCCCCGAACTTGTCGGTCAGCTTCTGTAGCCCGTGGCCGGCCGAGAGGCCGCCGACGGCGATGCGCAGAGTGGTCGTAGCGAGGCCCATGCGGATCTTCTTCCCCCTCCCCGGGCATCTCACCCAGCTCATCCCAAGGGACGGCGGCCTTCCAGCAACGCGTCGCCTGGGGCGCGCACGGGCAGGCCGGCGTCCCGGCGAGCCTTCCACGCCATTCCGGCCAGGGCCTCGAGCACCACCCGGTTGCCGAGGTAGGCGGTCACCTCGGCGTGGTCGTACGGCGGGGAGACCTCGACGACGTCGAGGCCGGCGATCGGCATCTCCATGCAGGTGCGGCGGACCGCGTCGAGCAGCTGGCGGCCGGTCAGGCCACCCGGCTCTGGGGTACCGGTCCCCGGCGCCATGCCCGGGTCGACGACGTCCACATCGACGGAGAGGAACACGGCGTCACAGCCGTCGGTCGCGATCTCGTACGCCTCGCTCAGGCAGGCGTCGAGGCCGCGGCGGACCACCTCGGTCATCTCGAAGCTCCGCATCCGCTGCTCCGCCATCCACGCCAGCGTCTCGGGCTCCGGCCAGTATCCCCGCAGCCCGATCTGCAAGAAGCGGTCTCCGCGAACGGCGCCGGACTCGATGAGGCGGCGCATGGGCGTCCCGTGACCGTACAGCGTCCCGAACTGGGAGTCGCCCGTGTCGGCGTGGGCGTCGAAGTGGATCATCGACACCCGGCCCCAACCGATGTGGCGGGCCACGCCGGTGGCGTCGGGCCACGTGATGGTGTGGTCGCCGCCGAGGATGACCGGTACCGCCCCGCCGCTCGCTATGCGCTGCACCGCCGCCTCGAGCTTGGCGAGCGACGCCCCGGTCTCGCCCGAGGGCATCTCCACGTCGCCGGCGTCGACGACAGCGAGCTCCTTCAGCGGGTCGACGTCGAGGGCGAGGTGGGGGCGGCTCCCGTCATGGGGCAGGTAGTCGGTGAGCCGGATGGCCTGGGGGCCGAAGCGCGTCCCCGGTCGGTGCGAGGTGCCGCCGTCGAACGGCGCTCCGACGATCACCGCCCTGGCGTGCTCCCACGACGACGCCTCCTCGAGGTCGGCCGGGGGTACCCCGAGGTAGGTGGCGTCCGGCCCGTACAGGTTCCCGATCCTCACGGCCCCCATCCTTGCGCGGCCGGCCGCAGGCGGCGCAGGAGCGGCCCGACGACCGCCTGCACCTCGCCGATGTCGAGCAGCCACGCCAGCCCGAGGAACACGCCGGTACCGACCAAGGTCTCCACGGCGACCCTCGCCAGCAACACCGGGTCCCCGCCGGTGTGAGGGAAGCCGTGGCCGACGACTCCGACGGCCAGCGCCATCACAGCCGTGGCGGCAGTCACCCGCACGAGCGAGCGGCCGGTGAACACCCCACCGAGATGGCCCACGTGCCGGCGCAGGTAGCCGGCGGCGGCCAGGGACGCCACCGTGTACGGCGCTGCCCACGCGATGGCCAGGCCGGGCACGCCGAGCAACCGGAAGAGGGGGTAGGCGGCGACCACGGTGAGCCCGTTCTCGAGCGCGTAGATGGCGAACATGGCCCGGGTGTCCTTCATCGCCTGGAGCGCGCGGGCCAGCGGCAGCAACATGCTGAACCCTGGCAGGCCGAGCGCGAACACCGCCAGGGTCGAACCGAGCACCTCGGCCTTGGCGGCGTGCACGGCCCCGTGGTGGGCCAGCAGCTGGATGACCGGGCGGGCGACGATGGCGTAGCCGATGGCGACCGGCACCAGTAGGGCGTAGGTGGTGCGCACGCCGAGGATCACCCGCCGGAGGAACGCCACGTGGTCTCTGTCGGCCCAGCGTTCGGCGAGGTCGGGCATGATGGCCGAGGCGATCGACACGGCGAACAGGGAGTACGGGAGCTGGAAGAACTGGTACGCCAGCGTGTACACGGTGAAGTCGCCGCTGTGGCGGTTGGCGATGACGGCGATCAGGTTGTAGGAGACCTGGTTGGCGACGACGACGCCGACGAGCCACGACGACAGGCCGAGGAGCCGGCGCACCGCCGGGTGGCGCGGCGCCCACCGGGGTCGCCTCCACACGCCCGCGCGGATCATCGCCGGCAGCTGCACGACGAACTGCACCACGTAGCCCGCCGTCGTGCCGAGACCGAGCACGAGCAACCCGGTGCGGTCGTGCTCGAACGCTGCCAGGGAGAGGTGGCGGGTGATCGCGCCCGTCACGACCAGCGCTGCGATGGCGATCAGGTTGTTGATCACCGGGGAGAAGGCAGCGGTGCCGAAGCGGCGGCGGGCGTTGAGCAGCGCCGTGCTCACCACGATGGCGCCGAGGAAGAACACCTGCGGCGCGAACAGGCGGAGCAGCTTCGTGCCGACGACGAGCTCTTCGCGCTTGGCGCTGCTGGTGGACAGCAGGAGGTAGAAGTGGACCACCCAGGGCGCCAGCAGGAACAGCGCCACCGACAGCGCCACCAGCGCGACGCTGACGGTTCCGAGCACCGCCGAGATGCCGCCGTCACCTCGACCCGCTTCTTCCCGGCGCAACTCGTCAACGAAGACCGGGATCATGGTCGCAGCGAGGATCCCGCCCAACAACAGGTCGTAGATCGTGTTCGGCACGGCGTTCGCGAAGTTGTAGGCGTCGGTCAGCCTGTTGATGCCGAGCAGGTAGGTGGCGACGAGCACCCGGAGGAACCCGGTGAGCCGCGACAGCAGCGTGCCGGCGGCGAGCACGCCCGTGTCCTGGCGCAGCGATCGCTGCTCGGACATGCCGGCAGGGGATGCCGGCGCGGGGGCGGGCCGGGGAGGCG
>JAJZJY010000110.1 GCA_021809885.1 Actinomycetes bacterium | reverse complement strand
GCCCAGCAGTGGGGCGCCGCCACCGGCGTTGTTTGGGCAGTTGACCGCGATTATCGCAGACAACTGCCCAAACAACGCGGGGGACTCAACCTCCTTCCTCTCAGCGTATACACGTCCCTCTTGGCTCCAGCCGCCTCGCGGTCGAGGCGGTACGCCGCCCGCCGGCGGGCGGCGCCTGCGCCTAGGCCGCCGCCACGAAGTCGTCCAGCCACGCAGTGCGGTACCCGTCCGCCCGCCACACGACCGGGAAGAACGCCTCGTCCATCTCCGCCTCCCCCGGCCGGCGGTAACGGCTGTAGACGGGGTGGGCCGCACCCGCCGACCAGCGGGTGCGGGCGTCGATGAAGTGGCTGATGACGGCGCGGCGCTGGACGTCGGACCGCTCGTTGGGCGGTGAGCCGTGCCACGTCCAGGCGTCGTGGAAGGCTGCGCCGCCGGCGGGCACCTCTATGGGAACGAGCTCGAGAGGGCCGACGACGCCGGTCGCCGATCGGAGGTGGCCGAGCCAGTCGTCGGGAGCGTGGAACTCGCCGCCCACCGGCGACCGTTCCCAGCGGTGGGACCCCCTCAGGTGGTGGATCGTGCCCGTGTCGGCGTGCGTGTCGTCGAGCGCCATCCAGCACGTCGTCATGTTGGGCGGGTCCATCCAGTCGAGGTAGGCGCCGTCTTGGTGGGCGAGCAGCGCCTTGCCCGACGGCGGCTTCCAGATCAGGTTGTCCTGCCCGATGCGCAGCCCGTCGACTCCGGCGAGGCATGCCGCGAAGCTGGCGTTGCGCACCGACAGCGTGGTGCGGGCCACCACACGGTCCGCCTTCCAGGCGTTGCACAGCTGCCGGGTCCGCTCGGGAGGGGTGACGCCGGGCGTGTAGTTGACCTCGTCGGGTGCCACGCCAGTCTCCCATGCGTGCGAGAACAGCGCCTCCCACCGGTCCCGCAGGGCGGACAGCTCCGATGCATCGAGGAGCTCCTCGACGACCAGGAAGCCGTCCGCCCGGTATTGCGATACCTGCGCAGCGCTCGGGACAAGCGGCCGGCCCGGGAGGCTCACGCCATCGGCGCCATGTCCGACTTCGCCAGGAGCTGCACCTCGAACTCCCTGTTAGAGGTGGCGCCCCACAGGCGCCGCTCCCGGATGAACGGCAGCGGGATGGCAGGGTTGGCGCTGTCGATCTCGCGGGCGAGGCGGTGCCCGTCGAAGATGCAGTCGACGATCATCCGCGGCGCCGAGGCGTCGCCGATGAGGTAGAGGGACTCGACACCGGCCGCCGCCAGCGCCTCCTTGCCGGCCTTGAGCTCCCGGTAGAGCGAGTCGTTGGACACCCGTGCCGTGCAGAGCACCACCGTGTCCACCTCAAACCGCTCCTTGTGGGACGCGTCCCAGATGTTGTACGCGGTGACGACCCCCGGCTCGACGCGCTCGACGTGGGTCTCGGCGTGCATGTCCACGTGGAGGCGGTGCAGTTCCCGGTGCATCATCGGGGCCTCGAGCGTGTAGTCCATGTACTGGCCGACGGAGGCCCGCTGGGTGAGCAGGTGCACCTCGTGGCCCTCGCCGGCGAGCTTCTGGGCGAGGGTGACGCCCATGAAGTACGCCTCGTTGTCGACGACCAGCACCCGGTGGCCGACACCTTTGCGGCCGAGGGCGACGTCCTCCGGGGTGAGTTGCCAGTCGTTGTTCAGCGTGTCGACGCCGGGGATGGTCTCGTGGGTGACGCTGTTGAGGCCGTCGGTCGCCCAGTGACAGCCGGTGGCGACGATCACGATCTCGGCCCCGTACTCCCTGGCCTGCTCCGCCGTCAGCCGCGAACCTGTGTGGACCTCCACGTTCTTCAACTTGTCGAGCTGGATCTGTCGGTAGTTGACGACCCGCTTCCAGTCGCCGAGGCCGCGTGCGGTGCCCCGGAAGATGTTCTCCTTGCCGTCCGAGTGGCCGAGCGTTGACACCCAGTTGACGTTGCCGCCGATCTCGGGCAGGGCCTCCACGAGGTGGACCGCCGACATCTCGCGCTTGCCGAGGATCATGGCGCACTCCATGCCCGCCGGACCAGCGCCGACGACGAGCACACCCTTGTCCGCATTCGCGGCCCGGTGGTACCGCTCCGGGTGCCAGCCGCGCCGGTACTCCTCGCCGGCGGTGGCGTTCTGGGTGCAGACCATCGGCGGACCGCCGATCTCCCATCGGGAGATGCACTGGTTGCACCCGATGCACTCCCGGATGTCGTCGAGGCGGCCCTCCTCGATCTTCTTGGGCAGGAACGGGTCGGAGATCGACGGGCGGGCGGCGCCGATGATGTCGAACTGGCCGGACTGGATGATCGCCACCATCGTGTCGGGGCTGACGATCCGCCCGACGCCGACGACCGGCTTGTCGGTGTGGTTGCCCGGCTTGATGCGCCCGGTGTAGGGCTTCTCGTGGTTCTCCTCGAAAAAGCGCGACGGTCCGGCGTTCTGGCCCCATTCGGCGATGTCGCCGACGGTTAGATCCCACAGGTCGACGAGGTGGTCCACGTGCTCCACGAAGCGCAGGCCGTCCTTCTCGAGCTCGACGCCTGCGGGTCCGTAGAGGGTGTCGACAGCGAAGCGGGAGGCGATGGCGCAGTCGTCGCCGACAGCTTCCCGCACCTTCTCGAGGGTCTCCTTCCAGAACCGGGCCCGGTTCTCGAAGCTGCCCCCGTACTCGTCGGTGCGCTTGTTGGCCCACGGCGAGAGGAACTGAAGCGGCAGGTAGCTGTGAGCGCCGTATACATAGACGATGTCGAAGCCGGCCTCTCGCGCCCGGATTGCCGCGTCCACGTAGTACCGCTGCAGCAGCTGGATGTCGTCCTTGTCGGCGTAGCGCGGGTAGATGTTCGCCTCGAACTCCGAGGCGATCTGCGACGGCCCCCGCGGCTGGTCGCGGGTCTCCATGCAGGGGGCGTGCGGGCCGCCGTACCACAGTTCGATCCCCGCCAGCGCCCCGTACTGGTGCAGCCTGTCGCACATGGCCGACAGGTTCTGCACGTCGCCGTCGTCCCAGATGCGTGCGGACACGCGCATGGTGTCGTCGGACTCAGGGCTGATCGAGCAGTACTCGGTGCAGCACGCCGCCCAGCCCCCTTCGGCCTTGATGCCTCGGTGGTAGGCTTGGAAGCCCGGCTTCTCAGAGCCGGCGCCGATGCAGTGGGGGACCTGGTAGAAGCGGTTGCGGAGCGTCTTCGGGCCGATCTTGACGGGCTCGAAGAGGACGTCGTACTTCGGATCGCGCGCCATCACAAACAGAACCTCCTGCGCCAGGACCTGCCGGAGCGGTGGTCGCCGGCTGCTGCAAACACGGACGCGGTCAACGAATCCCTCCCCCGGAAGCCCTCGGTCGCCATCAACCTCAGTGGACGATGTTTCACACTAGGGCGCGCTCGTGGGCGGCGCAACGGGGACCGCAACGCTTGACCGCACCCATACGCCGCCCGTACACTCGGCATCAATACCGGCAGGTGACAGGGGGCACAGCAGGACGTTCGCCGGGACCCTCGAGAGCAAGGACCGGACGGAGCGCAAGCCTTCACCACGATGGACCGGTCCCGCGGAGAGTCATCCTCTGCAGGAGTTGCAACGGGCCGCCGGCAACCAGGCCACTCTCGTCGCCCAACAGCGGGCACTTGCCTCAGCCTCACCACCCGGAGCGCGCGCCGGGCGCTCGGAGCGATCAGCCCGAGTGGCAGTCGGCGCAGCAAACGACCCGTCCGAGTTGGAGGCCGAGACTGTTGCATGGCAGGTCGTCGGCATTCTCCGGGCACCGCCCCTCGGCCCGGCCGCCGGGCAGCGGCCGTCAGCAGTGGCAGGACAACCGGTAGCCGCACACAGCGCGCGGGCCCGGACGGGGGAGCTCTCGACGCCGACACCGAGGCTGCAATCAACTCCGCCCGTAGAGGCGGACAGAAGCTCTCGGCCGAGGTGCAGGAGCGGTTCGGGGTCGCGTTGGGCGGTGCCGACCTCGGAGATGTGCGGGTTCACGAAGGCGGCAGGGCCGCCCGCCTCAACCGAGCCGTGGGCGCCTCGGCCTTCACCATCGGGAACGACGTCTTCTTCCGCGACGGCCTCCCCGATACATCGACCCCGGAGGGGCAACACCTGCTCGCCCATGAGCTGACCCACACGGTCCAGCAGGACGGCCGGACGTCAATTGCCGGCCGGACCGGCGTCACCAAGATGATCCACCGGCACTCCTCCTTGGAACACCAGATGCTTGGGGACATGAAGCCACTCGAGCTCGCCGCTGTCGGCACCTGGGAGGATCTCATCAAGCAGACAACGGAGGACGTGATCGGCAAGAAGTCGACGGTCTTCGGCAAGAAGCAGAAGACGGTCGCGGCGGTCACGGTCAGCTTTCCCCCACCTGGCGGAAGCGTCAGGTGCCGCCAGGAAGACGTGATGCACGTCCTCATCAGTGAGCTCAAGCGGCTCAAGGACTGGCAGGAGCACCCTCCGAGGAGGGCGACGACAGAGAAGGGCGACGACAGAGAAGGGCGACGCAACGGACGCCAAGCTCGACGCCGACAACCGGATCATGACGGTCAGGTTGCCGCACGGTTCCTCACGACAAGGCCCGCACGCTTGCCAAGGAGTCGAGCAAGACCCGGGCGATGGCCAAGTTCCTCACCAACGAGATCACCAGCGGCCGCGGCACCGAGGTCGGCGGCAGCCAGCAGAAGGCCATCGACAAGCTCGTCGGGACGGCCAACCATCTCGGCAGCGACGCACTGATCGCTGACGGCTTCGGTGGCCAATGCCTCCACGACTCTTACGCCTCCGGACACATGATCAACAAGTCGCAGATCATACAATGGTACGTGGAGTACCTGGACCAGCACCCGATCCTAGGCTGGGACTACTCGAAGGACAAGAACTGGCGCAAGGCCCAGGACATCGCGTATGGCCAGGATCTGGGCAAGACCGGCCAGTACGCCAAGTCCAAGGTGAAGGGCTATGACTCGGTCGCCACCGGCAGGGCCATGAACCCTCGGTAGCGGAGCGAACCGCATGCAGGCCTGGAGATGAACTTCGCAGACTTGGGGCTGAAGATCCCCGACTCGCTCGGGCGAGGTTTGCCTTCCCGCCAGCTGTTCGAATGGTGGCAAGGGGTCGCCAAGAGCGACTTCCTCCTGCGTGACGAGTACGTTCCCAAGGGAAAGCTCAACCAGCCACTCCACGACGACCAGCTCGAGACCCAGATCAAGGCCGTCACTTACAAAGACGAGCGTTGCTACTGCGACTGCACAAGGCACCTTTCGCAAGGCGCTGGGCTCGCGTTTGGCTGAAGATCGGGTCGCAGTAGCAACGCTCGCCTTGGTACGGCGACTACCACGAGTTCATCTCCAGCGGCTTCATCCAGAAGGCCACCAACGCGCTGCACGACCACTTCTGCAAGAACGGGATGGATGTGGTTTCCGGCGACGGCTTCGCCTTCAAGGTCTACGGCGACGACCGCATGTTCAATGAGGGTGCCAGCAACGGTGTTGCGCACTCCGGTGAGACGGCCAGGATGTCGCGCAATGCCATTGTCAACATCATCAACTCCGGCAAGGACGAAGGGGTCACTGTCAAGGGCATCATGGGCCGCCTTCCCAACCGGGTCACCTACGACCTCCCAGACGGCAGCAAGCACACCGACCCGATCGAGGTGTGGCACAACACCAACCAGGAAGGCGCTCTGAAGGACCTCTGTTTCAAGGAGATCTTCAAGTCGATGAACTGGAAGATCGCCCAGAAGCTCGTACCCGGCATCAACGGTCGTCTGGGCAAGACGATGCTAACTGCGAAGCCACCTCACCCGATCTTCTGAAGGGACGGCGGGAGTCGAGGGGTGCCGCCGGCAGGCGACAGCGGTCGACGACCGCTCAGGGTGGTCGGAACAGATCTCAGTTGACCGGCCGCTGCAAACGTTGGAAGGTTGTTGTCGCTCCACGACAACAACCTTCCAAACATTCCCGGGGCGTTCTCCGTCCGAACACCCTGCGCAGTGGCACCGACCTGCGTATCCCCTCCCACACACACAGACACACACCGACCACCACCGGTCCCCACACCGGCGCACCGCCGGCGCCGGTCATCCTGCTTCCGCCGACGCCATCAACGCCTCTGGAATCTGGAATCCAGGACTCTCGACGTGCAATCACCCTTGCCAAACACCGGGCTCGAGGGTCGCGCTATCATCGCGTCCTAGGCTTACGTACCGAGCGAGCCTCACGCCGCCGAGCTTCCCGCGGCATGATCTGGTCGGGGTGAGGGTGGGTGAGGGTTGGGACGTGTGAGGCTCGCTCGATAGAAGATCCGCCGCCCGGCGCCCCAGCATCGCAGCTGCGTCCTGCCGGCAGTCCCGCAGCTGCGTCACGCCCGCAGTCCCGGGCCACCGTCCTGCCGCTGGCGGAGCAGGCGTGCTACGACGGTAACGGTGACGAGGGCGAAGCCGATCGTCATCGTCGCCTGGGCCACGAACAGCAGGTGGACGGCGCCGGCAATGGTGGTTCCTCCCAGCACGAACCCGACGGACCAGAGCAGCCAGAACACCGCCTGAGGCCAGCGCGGGTGGGCGGTGAACGTGAGCCAGGTGACGAAGACGAACTGGACCAAGAAGGCCAGCACCACCAGCGCGAGGTGCAGGTCATCGAGAGCCCGGTTCAACTTGTAGGGGTAGGTGGTAGCCAGCACCACGGCGAACGCCACCGCTGTGGCCTCCATGCCAGCCGCGAGGCGGCCACGGGCGGGGAGCGCGGGCGGCACCGCCCGCGCCGCGAGCCAGAGGAACAACGAACACGAGGCGAAGGCCAGCGTGTACGGCACGACGGTGGCGGACCTCACGCCATAGTTGCTGACCCCGCCC
This sequence comes from Actinomycetes bacterium, assembly GCA_021809885.1. Taxonomy (GTDB): domain Bacteria; phylum Actinomycetota; class Acidimicrobiia; order Acidimicrobiales; family Palsa-688; genus JAKAQB01. The sequence goes on along the minus strand of JAJZJY010000110.1, from coordinate 2,741 downwards.
TCGTTGGCCGCCAGCACGACGCCCGGCTCGAGAGCCACGCAGACGGCAAGTCCCCCGCTCAATGCGACCTGGCTGAGGACCAGCAACCAGAGGGCGCCGCGCCGGCGAAGCCGTGCCACCGGACCCTTGGTAGCAGGTCCCCGGCTCGCTGGCAGAGCGGCACAGCCGCATGCGCCCCAGGCTCACCACCCATCTACAGGACCGCCGGCCGGCGGTCCCCAGCTCGGGCGCAGCGCCTGGCGGAGCAACCCCGGCCGGTCGGCGAGCAGGGTGGAGGGCAACCGGCGCAGCTCGTCAGCGACATCCGAGACCTCGTCGAGGAAGCCTTCGTGGGCGCCGGCGGCGGGATCCTCGACAGTCCCTTCGACGAACAGCACGGCGAAGCGGGCGCGCCGCCCGTCAGCCTTCCTTCGCAGCACCCGGCCCATGCGCTGGACCATCTGGCGGCGGGAACTGCTAGCGCCGGCGATCACCGCCAGGTCGGCGGCGGGCACGTCGATGCCCTCGTCGAGGACCCGGGGCGCGCTGACGACGTCCAGTTCGCCGCGGGCGAAGCGGGAGAGGACGCCCCGGCGGTCAGGCAGCGGGAGCCGGGAGTGGACCACCGCTGACCGCAGGCCGGTGTCGCCGAGGAGGCGCGCCATTCGCTCGCTGGCCTCTATCGACTGGGTGAAGACGATCGTCCGGTCGGCGTCGGCGACGGCGGGCGCCAGCGCGACGATGGCGGCGTCCTTCGCAGGGGTGTCGGCAAGCAGCCGGCGACGCTCGAGCACGCTGCGGCGGTAGGTGCGGGCGGTGCGGGCGGCGTCGCCGTCGCCGTCGGCGGCCTCGGCGACGGCCGCCAGGAAAGCAGCGAACGGCTGGGCCGGAAGCCCGTGGCGGCCGACGAGGCGGCCCCACAGCTTGCGCAACTCCTCGGTGAGCTCGTCGTAGCACGCCCGCTCGGAGGGCGATAGCCGGCAGCCGACCAGCGTGACGGTGAAGCGAGCGGTGACGTTCTCGCTGACCGCCCGCGCGTAGCCGAGCCGGAAGCACGTCCCCCCGAAGTAGGGGTCCAGCCAGGCGAGGTGGCCGCCGTCGTCGCGGGCGTAGGTGGCGCTCAGGCCGAGGCGGTGCTCGAAGCGCCCGTCGAGGGCCAGCCGGTTGACCGCGCCGGCGTAGCGGTGGCACTCGTCGGCGACGAGGAGGCCGCACGGCCTGATGGGCCGCACGTCGCCGGCCCGGGCGCTGTTGACGACAGCCACGAGCACGTCGTGGGTGGCGAGTGTGTCGCCCGTGCCGGCTCCCATCTGGCCAACGGAGGTGCCGCCAGGAAGGCGCGGCGTCAGCGTCGTCACCCACTGGCGGGCCAGCTCGACGGTGGGGACCAGGACCAGCACCTGGCGCCGGCGTGAGAGCTCGGCGAGGGTGGCGGCCACGCCGACCATCGTCTTACCGCTGCCGGTGACGGCCTCGATCACGCCCCGGCGTCCCGCCCGCTCCCAGGCGGCCAGGGCGTCGGCCTGCCAGGCGTACAGCCCGAGTGCCACCGCCGGGGCCGCTGACGGCGTGGCAGGTTTCGGGGCCGTTGGCGGCGAGTTGGGCACTGACGACGCTGCCGGGCGAGCGGGCGGGCCACGGCGCAGCCCCACGGAGGCGCCAGCGGCCAGCGACCAGCGCGGCGGGTCGCCTTTCTCCATGCGGAAACGGCGGTGGCCGGCGAACAGGGCCAGCGAGACGTCCCGCTCGCAGGCCGCCCCGACCTGGGCGGCAAGCTCGGTCGCACTGAGCCCCGGGGTCGACTCCAAGGCGGCGGCCAGGTCGTCGGCCAGCACGGGCTCAGCGCCCGGAGGTGGGCCGCTGCGCTCCCACCTCTCAGCCCTCGCCGGCGGCCGGCTCCTCGTCCTCGCCGCTCAGGTCGACCGCCAGGATGTCGGTGGCGGTCTCCGGCCGGTGGTCGGGGTGGAGGCGCCGCAGGTCCCATTCGTTGATCCAGGCCCGCACGTACTGGCGCATCCGGTTGGACGGCAGGCGCTCGAGTCCGGTGACGTCGGGTGGCTCCCACCGGTAGGCCTCGGCGTGGATCCGGCGGAGCTGGGCATAGGTGCGGTCGAGCTCGTCACGCCCCGGGGGTTGGAGCTGCACCTGCTCGCGCTCGATGATCCGCATCCCGGTCTCGGCCCGGCCGGCGAGCAGCTCGCCCTCCGCTGTCCCCTTGGCGCGCAGGCGGGCGGGAATGAGCTCGGTGTCGTTCTTGCCGACGAGCACCTGGGTCTCGAAGTCGTCGACGGTGGTGAGCACGGCGACCAGCGGCACGCCGGGGTCGTCACGGTCCCCGCGCACCCAGCGGGCCAGCTCTGCGTACGACTTGGCCCGCTGCAGGAGCGAATAGCGCCCGATGAGCTCGGCCTCGTCGATCAGCAGCACCAGGCCCCGGTACCCGGCGGCCCGGGCGAGGCGGGGCAGGAACCTGAAGCGCTGCACCGACAGGTCGCGCTCGTTGAGCCGGCCGAGGGCGTAGGTCGGAGCCGCCCCCGCCTCCCGCAGCCGGCGGCGCAGGTCGGCCACCGGTAGGGGGTCGCCGGCCCAGAACTGCACGATCCTGTCGGCGAACTCCTCGTCGCCGCGGGCGTACTCGAGCAGGAACAGCGTCGCAGCGAAGCGGCTGTCGATGGGGGCGCCGTCCTGGTGGCACCAGCGGTACAGCTCGGCGTAGGCGTCGGAGTCCACCTGCATGCCGGCAGCGATCTCGTCGGCGGCGG
>JAJZJY010000109.1 GCA_021809885.1 Actinomycetes bacterium | reverse complement strand
GGGATAGGGGGTGTCGACGCGCACCCGGTCGTGCTCCATCACGCCGGCCTCGTCGAGCACGGACGCCTTGAGTCCGGTGCCGCCGACGTCGATCGCGAGGGTGACCGGCGGCGCGACGATGCCGTGCGGCACGGCGGCGTCGACGCTCATGGGCCGAGACGGTACTTCCTGGCCGGCCCGCTCGCTCGTCCCACCGGCGGCTGCCGAGAGTGAAGGTTCGTTATCGACCGGACGATGGTAGAACGACCACAGCAGCGTTGGGCCCTGAGGTGCTGAGAAGGTGACGACATGAGCGAACCCAGGCTGTCGGACCAGGAGATGGCGGTTCTTGCCGGCCTCGCCGCCCGGGCGGAGGCCACCGATCCCCGCTTGGCTCACGTGCTGCGGGGCAGCAGGCGGTCGCCCGGGATGCGCCTGCCGGCTGTGCCGCCCGCCCTGTCCCACTGGGCGGTGGGGGCCGCCGTCGCCGTCATCGGCCTGGTGCTCGCGGTCGGCATGCTCGCCGTGAGCGTCCCCGCCGCCGTCGCCGGCGGCCTGCTCATGTTCGCCGGGGCCGGGCGCGTCGCGGTGAGCGCGCCGTGGAACAAGCCCGATCCGGCATCGCCCGCGCCCCGGCGAGAGCCGTCGGCCGATTGAGCCGATCGAGCCGATCGAGCCGATCGGGGAGCCCCGAGCTGCCTGCGGGCAGCGATCCCGCCCTTTCGGGCGCCGGCGACTAGAGTGAGTGGATCGTGGCGTGTGAGCGCGCGCCGCTAGGTCCGCCGCGAAGCAGCGTGGCGCACCATCGATCCTCGACGGGAGAAACCTGCATGCGCATCCTCGTTCTCGGGGGGGACGGATACCTGGGGTGGCCCACGGCCCTCTACCTCTCCGCCCGTGGCCACGACGTCGGCATCTGCGACAACCTGGTCCGCCGGGACTACGACAAGGAGATGGGGGTGTCCTCCCTCGTGCCGATCGCCTCGATCGAGGACCGTGTCGCGGCCTGGGGCGAGCAGTCCGGCACCCGGCTGCCCACCTACATCGGGGACCTGACCGATGCGGCGTTCGTTCACCAGATGGTACGTGAGTTCGAGCCGGACACCATCGTGCACTTCGCCGAGCAGCGTTCTGCCCCGTACTCGATGATCGACCAGGCGCACGCCGTCTACACGCAGACCAACAACGTCGTCGGCAACCTCAACGTCCTCTACGCCATCGGCGACATCAACCGGGACATCCACCTGGTCAAGCTCGGGACGATGGGGGAGTATGGCTACCCCAACATCGACATCGAGGAGGGATGGCTCGAGGTCACCCACAACGGGCGGACCGACACCATGCTCTATCCCAAGAAGCCGGGCAGCTTCTACCACCTCTCGAAGGTGCACGACAGCCACAACATCGAGTTCGCCTGCCGCATCTGGGACCTCCGGGCGACCGACCTCAACCAGGGGATCGTGTACGGCCAGCAGACCGAGGAGACCGACGCCGACCCTCGTCTCGCGACCCGGTTCGACTACGACGCCGTGTTCGGCACCGTGCTCAACCGGTTCGTGATCCAAGCGGTGCTCGGCCATCCCCTCACCGTCTACGGCGAGGGTGGCCAGACCCGCGGGTTCCTCAACGTCCTGGACACGATCGAGTGCGTCCGGATCGCTTCGGAGAATCCGGCGGCCCGTGGCGAGTTCCGCGTGTTCAACCAGTTCACCGAGCAGTTCTCGGTGCTGGAGTTGGCCGAGGCGGTCCAGAAGGCATATCCCGGCGAGGTCACGGTGGAGCACACGGCCAACCCGCGTGTCGAGGCCGAGCACCACTACTACAACGCCAAGCACACCAAGCTCGTCGATCTCGGCCTGGACCCGCACCTTCTCAACGAGACACTGATCGACTCGCTGTTCCACGTCGTGGAGAAGCACAAGGGCGTCGTGAACCTCGAGGCGATCCGACCTACGGTTCAATGGCGGGCCACGGCCAGCGAGCTCAAGAAGTAGCGAGGTAGGCAAGACGGCTCTCGTCACGCCGGCGTCCCCGAAGCCGGCAACCAAGGCGTGCCACGAGCCACCCTCCCCTTGGCGGCCGAGGTGGGTGACGGCGCTCATCCTCGGCTGCACGGTTGTCGCCGTCGCCCACTCGTTCGTCGTCGGCTTGCACTACTTCGTCGGATCGTTCGACGACGACGCCAACTACATCGTCACGGCCCGGGCGCTGCTCGCCGGCAAGGGCCTCACGGGCAACCTCGTGAGCGGCAACCCCGTTGTCGGTCCCTACCCGCCGGGGTTCCCCCTGCTGATCGCGCCGATCCAGTGGCTGTTCCCGGGCAACTCGGTGTTCGTGCCGGTGCGAGTCCTCTGCACGCTGAGCGGGGCGGCGGTCCTGCCGCTCACCTGGGTGTGGATGCGCCGCCGGGCGATGCCGCCCGCCAGCCGCGCGGCGGTCATGGTGCTGCTGGCGCTCGACCCGGTGCTGGCGACGTTCTCGACGATGGTGATGGCCGAGACGCCGTTCCTCGTCGCGCTGCTCCTCATGCTGCTCGCCGCTGACCGGTGGGAGGCATCGCCGCGGGTGGTCTGCTGGTCGGGAGCGGCCGTGGTGGTCCTCAGCGCCGCGGAGGTGTGGCTGAAGGAGGCCGGTATCGGCCTCGCCGCCGGCACCGTCCTGTGGTACTTCCTCCAGCGGCGCTGGACGCGGGCGGTCGCCGTCGGTGGCGGGGTGGGCCTCAGCCTCGTGCCGGTGGCCGTCGCCCGGTTGATCGACCACATCCCCCTCGCCGGGGCCCGCTACAGCGAGGAGATCGCCAACTACTACCGGGGTGGGCTCGTCCACCGCGTCGTCGTGGTCCTGCCGGGCAACCTGTGGCGCTGGCTCACCTTCGCGCTCCCCCGCACGGTGGTGCCGTTGCTGTCACCCATACACGGCCTGGCCGGCCCGTTGTTCTGGATCGGCTGCCAGGTGACGGTCTTCACCCTGATCGGCCTGGCGGTGGCGTGGCGCCGGCACCGGGACCTGACCGTCCTCGCCGTGCCCGTGTACGCGGCGATGACCCTCCTGTACCCGTTCATCAACGAACGGCGGGTCATCCTCGTCCTGCCGATGGTGCTCGCCTGGTATGCCCTCGGCGTGCTCGTCTGCGTGCAGGCCGCCCTGCGCTGGGCCCGGCGGCGCGAGCGGCCGTCGGTCCGCTCGGTGAAGGCCGCCACGGCACTGGCCGCCACCGTCCTCGTCCTCCTCCCCCTGGCGGCGCAGTTCCCCCGGGACTATCTCTTCGGCATGTTCCAGGACACGTCCCACCCGCAGGGGTCCCGCTACATGGAGATCCTCGCCGCCCTGAAACCCCATCGCACCGTCGTCGAGACGGAGTACCGGTACACGACCGCCCTCTTCAGCGGCCATCGCACCAACAACACCGCCTTCACGTGGATCTACCACTTCGGCTGCTCCTCCGCTCTGGCCAGCAAGGGCATCAGGCTGGACAACGCCGGCTTCCTCCTCAACGGCGACCTGAACAAGGCCAACACCACCGAGAGCTCGTGTCTCATGCGGATGGCGACCACCCAGCCGTGGGCGGTCCGCCTGCTGCGCACTCACCGCGACAGCGCGACGGTGTTCGAGCTGATCGGCCCGGGGACGGCCCACCCCAACCTCCGCAGCCTGCTGCCGACCGCCCGCATCGCCGGCACGGGAGGTGTCCAGGAATTGGCCCTCGCGCCCCTCGGGCCGGGCCAGGCAGATGCCGGCGACGTCCCCGGCACCGCTCCGACGACAACTGCGAGTGGGGGGAGCGGGATCATCACCTGGAGCCTCGCCCGGCCCTCTACGCTCGACCAGGTGAGTGTCGGGGAAGCAGGAGTGCTGCACGGGGCGAGCAGCCGTGTCGCCCTGCAGATCCTCCCGGTGGGCGGGGCGTGGCGCACGGTGACCTCCGCCACGGGCAACATCGGCGGCGGAGGCGCCGCTCCGTTCCTTCTCGCCCAGCTCAGCCACGGCCTGAAAGTCAGTGCGGTGCGGGTCGTCGTGGACGGCTCCGGTCGGGTCTATGCCGAGGATGCCGCTGCCCTCGGCCAGGGCGGGGCACCTCCCACGGCCGGGCCGGGGCGTTGAGCGCGTTGACGAGCGGCGGCTCCGGGCGATCGCAGCCCGAGCAGAGCCGCTCCGGCCCCACGGCGGGCGGCACCCCCGCGCCCACCGAGATCACCAGCACCACCAGCACCACCACCACCACAGCGGCGGCCGCCGGGGTCGTCGCTGGACCCGGAGGCCGCTTCGGCGCCGTCCGGCAACACGCCATGGTCCGCAAGATCACGGGTTACTCTGCCGGCTCGGTCATCGCCGCCTTCACGTCGGAGCTGTGCTTCGCCGGGGCGTTCGGCGCTCTCCACACCGGCACGACCCTTGCCTCGCTGATCGGCTTCATCGGCGGCGCCGTCCCCAACTACGTCCTCAACCGCCGCTGGGCATGGAAAGACCGCGGCGGGCGCAGCCGGCGCGACGAGATCCTCCTCTACGCCCTCGTCTCGCTCGCCAGCTTCGGGATGTCGGCCGTCGTCACCGATTACACCGAGCACTGGGCCAAGCACCTCACCGCCGTCCAAGGCCTCCGCGTCGTGGTCGTCGCGCTCGCCTACCTGGCCGTTGCCGGCGTGTTCTTCGTCGGGAAGTTCGTCGCCTACGAACTGGTGGTGTTCACCAAAGGCCCTGCCGCGCGGGCAGGTTCTCGCGGGCGAGGGGGCGGAGCCGCCACCAGGTCGTGACCACGACCTTGGTGAAGCGCCAGCCGTAGACGAGGTTGCCTCCCTTCTTGGAGGCACCCTCCTTGCGCTTGTGCATGGTCACCGGCGCCTCGCGTACGCGAAAGCCGTTGGCGATCACGCTGATGAGCAGCTCGGAGCTCTGGTACTGCATCTGGCGGAGGTCGAGCCGGGAGGCGACCTCCGCCCGCATGGCTCGCAAGCCGTTGGCCGGATCCGTGATGCGCACGCCGGTGAGGACGCTGATCAGCCGGCCGAACACGATCACGCCGAGGGCCCGCACCGAGTCGTCCGTGTGGGCGACGCCGAGGCGCCGGGAGCCGGTGACGAAGTCGGCCTCGCCAGCGACGATCATCGATACCAGTCGCTCGAGCTCCGGGGGGTCGAACTGGCCGTCGGCGTCGGCGGTGGCGACGTAGCGGGCGCCACCGGCACACGCCAACCGGTACGCCACCTTGAAGGCGTTGCCCTGGCCGGTGTTGGCGCTCAACGTGGTGACGAGGGCACCGGCCCGGCGGGCCTGTTCGGCGGTGTCGTCGGCCGAGCCGTCGTCGACGACGAGCACGGCGACGTCGAGCCCGCACAGCTGCCTCGGCACCGTCCCCACCACCCGGGCTACCGACGCCCCCTCGTTGAAGGCGGGGATCACCACGGTGACGGGGGCCAGGGTCTCGGGATGCTCCCGGCGGAAGCGCTCCACGGCCTCGTCGTTGACCCGGGCAGCCTCCAGGCGGTCACGCGTCCGGGGCGGAGCGGAGGGGGCCGCCGCCGCCGGCATGTTGATGTCGGTCACGGAACACGAATTTTACCAAGGTGAAGCGCTGCTGGCCGGCTTGCTAGCGTGGGCGGAGCCCGGGCGCCGCCCGGCGACGGTGCGGCGGCGGCCCGGACGCACACCGGGAGGCCCAGGACAGGAGCAACTCGATGCGGATCGTGGTCACCGGCGGTTCGGGTTTCATCGGCACCCACGTGGTGGAGGCTCTCGCCCGGCGCGGCGACGAGCCGATCGTGGTCGACCGAAAGCCCTTCCCGGACCCCGGAGTTGACTGCGTCGTCGGCGACCTGCGCGATCCCGAGGTCGTCGCCACCGCCGTTGCGCCCGGGACCGACGGCATCATCCATCTCGCGGCCTCCACGTCCGTGCTGCAGTCGATGAACGACCCCCACGGCGTCTTCGCCAACAACGTCACTGTCACCGAGTCGCTCCTCGAGCGCAGCCGGGATGTCGGCGCCGGCCCATTTGTCTTCGCCTCCACCAACGCCGTCTGCGGCGACGTCGGCGGCCGTGTGATCGACGAGACGATCCCGCCTCGACCGCTCACGCCCTACGGGGCTACGAAGGCCGCCGCCGAAATGCTCCTCTGCTGTTACAGCGGGAGCTACGGCATGCCGACGGTGGCCCTGCGCTTCACGAACATCTACGGCCGGGGCATGCAGGTGAAGGACAGTATCGTTGCCCGCCTCATGCGGGCCGTGCTCAACGACGACACCCTCCACATCTACGGTGACGGCGACCAGCGCCGGGACTACCTCTACGTCACCGACGCCGTCGCCTCCCTGCTCCTCGGCCTCACCCTCGCCGGCCCGACCGTGCTCACGATCGGCGCCGGGCGGTCGGTGTCGGTCAACCAGCTGGTGGAGCTCACCTCCGACGCCGTCGGCCGGCCGATCGAGCACGACCACGTGGAGCCGAAGAAGGGGGAGATGCCCGCTGTCGTCGTCGACACCACCCGGGCCCGTGCCGCCGGCTTCGAGCCGAGCCACACGCTGGAGCAGGGGCTCGTCGAGACGTGGGGTGACTTCCGGGCCACCGGCGGCGCCGAGTACTGAGGCACCCGCATGATCGACCCCCGGCTGTTGCTCGACGACGCCACCTTCGCTGAAGCCAGCCGCCGCCTCGCCCGCAAGGGAGTCGACCCCCGCCTCGTCGAGGACACCCGGGCCGCCGCCCTCACCCGCCGCGCGGCGATCGCCGCCACCGACGAGGCCCGCCGGGACACGAATGCCGGCTCGACCGAGGTCGGCCGCCTCCTGCGGGAGGGGCACAGTGCCGAGGCAGGCGCCTTGCGCTCCGCGCTCGCCGAGCGGCGCGCCCGGCTGGAGGGCCTCGAGTCCGAGCGGCGGCAGGCGGAGGAGCGCTTCGACGAGCTCGTCGCCCGGCTGCCCAACCTGCCCGCCGACGCCGCACCCGACGGCGCCGACGCGTCCTCCAACCGGGTGGTCCGGGTTCACGGCTACGACGCCGGCGCCTACGAGGACAGGAGCTTCCGGCCGCACTGGGAGGTAGCCGAGGACCTCGGGGTGATGGACTCGGAACGGGCCGCCAAGCTGAGCGGCGCCATGTTCGAGGTGCTCCGGGGCGGAGGCGCCCGCCTCCTGCGCGGCCTGGTCAACCTGGGCCTCGACCTCCACCGGGACCGGTACCAGGAGACCGTCGTCCCTCACATGGTGCGCACCGAGGTCATCGAGCGCACCGGGCACCTCACCAAGTTCGACAACCAGGCATACCGCCTTCGTGACGACGAGCTGTGGCTGCTGCCGACCGCCGAGGTGGCGCTCATGGGCCTTGCCCAGGGGGAGATCCTCGACGAGGCCGACCTGCCCCGGCGGACGATGGCGTACTCCGTCTGCTGGCGGCGCGAGGCCGGCGCCGCCGGTCGCGACACCCGAGGCCTGCAACGCCTGCACGAGTTCCACAAGGTGGAGCTCGTGTCGCTCTGCACCCCCGAGGCGTCCGACGGTGAGCTGGCCCTCCTCCTCGGCGACTGCGAGAAGGCGCTCCAGGTCCTCGAGCTGCCCTACCGTGTCGTGGAGCTGTGCGCCGGCGACCTGACCTTCTCGGCGTCGCGTGTGTTCGACCTGGAGGTCTACGCACCCGGCGTCGACCGGTGGCTCGAGGTGTCGTCCGTGTCGCTCATCACCGACTTCCAGGCCCGGAGGGGCCAGATCCGCTTCCGGCGCTCGGGCGGCGGCGCCGTCGAGCTCGTGCACTCCCTGAACGGCTCAGGCCTCGCCACGCCCCGCGTGTGGGCGGCGATCGTCGAGCACGGCCAGCAAGAGGACGGGACCGTCCGGGTGCCGGCGGCGCTCGTCCCCTATGTCGGGGCGGAGGTCATTGCCGGCTAGGCGCCGGCGAGGCGCCGGCCAAGCGGGAGGTCCGGGACGGGTGGGCCCGAGGGCCGGGGCTGGGGCTGGGGCTGGGGCTGGGGGGCTTGCGGCGCCCGATGCAACGGCCCTGAGACCTAGGTATCTGCCGATCTGAGGTGTTCCGCCCAGTTTTGAAGCGGGCGACCGGTCTCCAGGGAGCGCATCCGCGCGCACGGCCTCGTAGCGCGCGCACGGAGGACGATATCCGGCTCTCTGTGCGCGCGGTTGCCCTAAACGCGCGCGCTTCGAACGTTTGAGCGCTTCTAGGGGGTCAATGGAGATACCTTGACACGATAGGGAAGTCACTGAGATACTCTCTACTATGCACCCGAAGCTGTGGCAGGAGGTCCAGCTCCGTCTCAAACAGCAGCACGGCATGGTTTCGCGTGCCCAGCTGGTGGCCCTCGGCGTCGGCGAGGCCGATGTGCGGGCACGGATCGCCAGGGGGGAGTGGGAGTCCGTCGGGCGCCGCGTCGTACGCGCCGGTGGCGCGCCCGGCACGCCGATACAGGCGATATGGGCCGCCTACCTGGCGGCGGGACCGGAAGCGGTCGTGTCCCACGGATCGGCCGCCTGGTTGTGGAGGCTCGTCCCGTCGCCGGGGATGCCGGCGGTCACCGTGCCTGTCGGGGCGAGCACGCGCCTGGCCGGCGTCGCGGTCCACCGTTCCCGCTGCATGTGCTACCACCCCGTCCTGCGCGCTGGCTTGCCGTGCACCGATCCCATGAGGACGCTCGAGGATCTTGCCCTGGTCCTAGCACCCTCGGAGCTGGACGAGGCGATCGACCGCGGACTGTCCAGCGCGCTGGTCAGCGTCAGGACACTGGAGGCCCACATCGACGCGACTGGGGGGCGGGGCCGTTCCGGCGCGGCGAGGCTCCTGGCTGCGCTACGGCGGCGTGGGTTCGTCTCCGCTCCGCCGGCGAGCGTTCTCGAGGGCAGGTTCGTCCGCCTCCTCGCGGCGGCACGCCTGCACCCAGTGGGCGTCGAGGTCGAGGCTGGCCCCGACGGGTGCTACCGCATCGACTTCCAGCTGAGCCCGATCCTGTTCGTCGAGGTGGACGGCTACGCCTACCACCATTCGCCCGAACAGAAGGCGGGGGACGAACGCCGGCGCAACCGCCTCCGCCTCGAGGGCAGGATGCTCCTCGTCTACAGCTGGCGGGACGTGGTTGGTGACGGCGCGCGGGTGGTCAACGAGATCCGCCAGGCGCTCGCCGCCGAACGGGCAGCCGGCTGACCCGGGCGACGGCGACGCCGTGGCCGGCGGTCGGTGCGGGCTCTAGGCTCGCCGGGATGAGCGACCTCGGCGACCCCCGCGGCGAGTGGTTCTACTGCTTCAAGCACGGCAGGGTCGAGACGCGGACGGAGTGCCGGCGTCAGGACCGGATGGGGCCGTACCCGACGCGGGAGGCGGCCGAGCACTGGCGGGAGCGCGTCGAGGAACGCAACACCGCGTGGGACGCCCAAGACGATGACGAAGAAGGCGACGCGTAGGCCGCGGAGAAAGACTTCCCGCTCTTCTCCCCCCGCCCAACTACGGCCTCACCGGCGCCGCAACTCGGCCCGGGCGATCGCCGGGTCACATATCCAGCATCGTCACGTGAGCCTACGAGCCCCTTGCGCCAACGATAGCCTTGGCCGCTCCAGCCCCGCGGTCGACACGCCCCCGTCGCTTAAGGGATAGAGCAGCTCTCTCCTAAAGAGCAGATGCAGGTTCGAGTCCTGCCGTGGGCGCCAC
>JAJZJY010000108.1 GCA_021809885.1 Actinomycetes bacterium | reverse complement strand
GGCGAGGTGGGCGGCGATCACCTGCTCCAGGGGAACGAAGCGGTGCCCGTCGGGGAGGGCGAGGAAGCCCGGCAGCAGCGGCGGCACCTTGAGGCGGGCGAATCGGCGGTCGTCGGTCACCGGGTCGCGGACGATGACGGCGAGGTTGAGGGACAGGTTGGAGATGTAGGGGAATGGATGCCCCGGGTCGACGGCGAGGGGCGTGAGGACCGGGAAGATGCGCTCGTCGAACACCTCCCGCAGCTGCCGGCGATCGTCGTCGCTCAGCTCGTCCCACCCGCACAGGCGCACCCCCCGCGCCGCGAGCTCGGGTAGCAACTCCCCGAACAGGACGTTGCGGCGCCAGTCCAACAGGCTGTCCATCTCCCGGCGGATCGCCTTCAGCTGGTCGCCGACCGACAGGCCGTCGGGCGCCGTCGTCGCCACCCCGGCCGCCTGCTGGTCCTTCAGGCCGGCGACGCGGACCTCGAAGAACTCGTCGGTGTTGGAACAGAAGATGGCCAGGAACTTCAGGCGCTCCAGCAGCGGCAGCTCGCGGTTGGCAGCAAGCGCCAGCACCCGGCGGTTCCAGTCGATGGTGGACAGCTCCCGGTTGATGTAGCGGTGCTCTCCGTCCCCCGCCCCCTCGATCGCCTCCGGGGGGACGTCGACGCCGATGCCCAGGCGGGCAGCCGACGCGTCGCTCACCGCGTCGAGGCTGTCGCTCACCCCGTGAAGGCTACCGACTGCGGCCGGCGGGCCCACGGGAAGGCCGCCGGCCGCCTAGCTCCCGCCGCTGTCGTCGTCGGGCAGGCCGAGATCCCACTCGAGGAGGAGGTTCTCCCGCTCGGCGTCACGCGCCACGCGCTCACGGTTGCGCCGGAACTGCGGGTCGTGGGGCGGGAGCAGCAGCAGGCGGGCCATGGCCCGCTGGCGGAACTCCTCCATCAGCGCGCGGTCACCGAAGTCCGAGTCGACCCGCCAGTGGGGGGCGACGGGCCCGAGGTAGACGATCCGCACGTGCCCCCGCGGCGGTGCGGTCTCTTCCGTTTGCTGCTGCGACATGGCCGGCAAGCCTAGGCCCGGGCGGGAGCGGAGCGGAGCCGGTTGGCGGCGCTGATGACCGCCTGCAGCCCGGCGTCGAGGGTACTCGAGTCGATCCCGACGCCCCATGTGCTCCGCCCGTCCGGGCCGAGGACCTCGACGTAGGCGACCGCCGACGCCTCCGTCCCCTCCGTGAGGGCGTGCTGGCTGTAATCCCTAACCGTCAACTGGAGGTCGAGCCCGGATCGGAGGCCGTCCACGAGCGCGGCGACGGGGCCGTTGCCGGCACCGACGAGCGTGCGGTGGCGGCCGTCGACGAGAACCTGGGCGGCGACCCGGGTGGTGTGCTCACCGCCGGAGCTGACCTCCGACGACAGCAACCGGATGGCGGCGTCGTCGGGGAGGTAGGTCCGCTCGAACACCTCCCACAGCTCCCCCGGCTTGATCTCCGTGCCCGACGCCTCGGTGACGGCCTGCACCTCCCTGGAGAACTCGATCTGCAGCCGGCGGGGCAGGTCGAGGCCGTGCTCGGCGTCCATCACGTAGGCGACGCCGCCCTTTCCGGACTGGCTGTTCACCCGGATGATCGCCTCGTAGGTGCGCCCGATGTGCTTGGGGTCGATCGGCAGGTACGGCACCTCCCAGCGTTCGTAGTCGGGGGCGAGGGCCGCCATGCCCTTCTTGATGGCGTCTTGGTGCGAACCCGAGAAGGCGGTGTGGACGAGGTCACCGGCGTAGGGGTGTCGGGGGTGCACAGGCAGGCGGTTGCAGTGTTCCGCCACGTGCTTCAAGGCGTCGATGTCCGAGATGTCCAGCCCCGGGTCGACACCCTGGGAGAACAGATTGAGAGCGAGGGTGACGACGTCGACGTTGCCGGTGCGCTCCCCGTTGCCGAACAGGGTGCCCTCGACCCGGTCGGCCCCGCCGAGCTGGGCCAGCTCGGCGGCGGCGACGGCCGTGCCCCGGTCGTTGTGGGGGTGCAACGACAGCACGATCGAGTCACGGCCGCGGATGGTCCGGCCAAACCACTCGATGACATCGGCGTACACCTGCGGCCCGTACATCTCGACGGTGTTGGGCAGGTTGATGATGATGGGCCGCTCCGGGGTGGGCTCCATGACATCCATCACCGCCTCACAGATCTCGACGGCGTACTCGGGTTCGGTACCCGTGAAGCTCTCCGGTGAGTACTCGTAGCGCACGTCCGTCCCGGTGAGCGTGTCGGCCATCTTGCGGATCATCCGGGCCGCCGAGGCGGCGATGTCCGTGATCCCCCCCTCGTCGAGGCCGAAGACGACACGCCGCTGCAACGTCGAGGTCGAGTTGTAGAAGTGCACGATGGCGTGGGAGGCGCCCTGGATCGCATCGAAGGTGCGGTCGATCAGCTCCGGGCGGCACTGCACGAGGACCTGGATGGCGACGTCGTCGGGGATCCGGTCCTCCTCGATGATCTGGCGGATGAAGTCGAAGTCCGGTTGGGAAGCGGCAGGGAACCCGACCTCGATCTCCTTGAACCCCATGCCGACGAGCGTCTCGAAGAACTTCAGCTTCCGGGCCGGGTCCATCGGGTCGATGAGCGCCTGGTTGCCGTCGCGCAGGTCCACGCTGCACCACCGGGGCGCGGCGGTGAGCTCCCGGTCGGGCCAGGTGCGGTCGGCGAGGACGAGCGGCCGGTAGGGCCGGTACAGCTGGTAGGGCATGTCGCAAGGAGTGGGGTAGGCGTAGGCCGCCATGGGTACCTCCGGGCGTGGGAAAGAAAAAACCTCCTGGCCCGGAGGCGCAGGAGGCTCGGCGAGCACCGGGTGGTGCCCGCCTAGGTGAGGAGGAGGAAGAGCTGGTTGCTGGTCACGCAGGGCCATCGTAGCCGAAACCCTGGTGGGCGGACGCCGGTGTCAGGTATGGTGTCGGCGGGTCCAGAGGCGGAGGACCGGAGGCGCGTCGCTCATCCCCGGGGCGGTGCACTGCCCCAAACCTGAGTGTTTGCTCAATCTTGCGGTCAGGGGGAACCCGTCAGCCGATCTTCGAGTCAGACTGGTGGACGATGGGAGGTTCTGTGGAGACAGCATGGATGGCCGAGGGCAAGTGCAGGGAGCTGCCACCCGAGACTTTCTTCCCGAGTGACGGGGTGGGCGTGGAGTTGGCCCGGCGTGTCTGTGCAGACTGCCCGGTCAAGCGCGAGTGCCTCGAGTATGCGCTCGTCAACCGCATCGAGCACGGCGTGTGGGGCGGTGCTTCCGAGCGCGAGCGGCGGCGCATCGCCCGCCGGCGGCGTGGCTCGGTGACCCTCAGCACCGAGTGACCCTCAGCGCCGGCTGAGATCAGTTGGCCGAGGGATCGTCCCTGCTGGCCAAGCGTTGCTCGATGATGGCATCGAGGTCCGCCTTGCTCAACGTGACGGTGTCGGGGGTGGGCGCCGGGGCCGGCGGGGTGATCATCTGCGGGGCCGGCGGCGCGGCGGGCGGCGCCTTCTCCCCTCCGTCCTCCTCCACCTGCTGGCCCTTCTTGAACTCCTTGCCGGCAGCGCCGACGTTGCGGGCGATCTTCGGGAGCTGGCTGCCCCCGAAGACGACGATCAACGCGATCACCACCACGATGATCCCGTCTGTGCCGAAGAGATTTGCGACGAGCATGCGTCGAACGCTACTCCCCGGTGGCCGGCACCGGTAGGGCAGGCCACCCAGGGCCGGCTACGGTGTAGGTCGCCGTGCTCGAGTGCGTGATCAACGTCAGCGAGGGCCGCGACCTGGCCTTCCTAGCGCGGCTGCGCACCGCCGCAGGACCGCTCGCCGTCGACCTGCACGCCGATGCGGACCACCACCGGGCGGTGTTCACCCTCGCCGGCGAGGGGCCCGAGGTGGAGGCGGCAGCCCGCCGGCTGGCCTCCTCGGCGGTCGCCCACCTCGATCTCAACTCCCACAGCGGCGCCCATCCCCGGCGCGGCATCCTCGACGTGGTCCCGTTCGTCCATGTCGAGCCCGGCACCGGCGGCTTGCTCGCCGACGCCCCGATCGAGGCGGCAGTGCAGGCGCGGGATCGCTTCGCCAACTGGGCGGCCGGCGCACTGTCCCTCCCCTGCTTCCTGTACGGGCCGGGGCAGCCGACCCTGCCGGAGCTGCGCCGTGACGCCTGGGTGCGGCGCGTCCCGGACACCGGCCCCGGCACTCCCCACCCCACCGCAGGCGCGTGCTGCGTCGGTGCCCGCCCCGTGCTCGTCGCCTACAACCTGTGGCTCGCCGACCCCGACCTCGGTGCTGCCCGGGAGGTGGCGGCGGCGATACGCGCCCCCGGCCTGCGCACCCTGGGCCTGCGCGTCGGTGAGCGGGTCCAGGTGTCGTGCAACCTCATCGACCCGTGGAGGGTCGGTCCCGCCGCCGCCTTCGATGCCGTCGCCAGTCGGGTCGCCGTGGCGGAGGCGGAACTGGTCGGCCTCCTGCCCCGCGCCGTGCTGGAGGCCGTGCCACCGTCACGCTGGGACACCCTCGGTATAGGAGCGGACAAGACGATCGAGGCCCGCATGGAAGCGGCGGGCCTCGACGGGGGAAGTTCGCATGCGCCGGCGGAGGGCTAGGAAGCGGCCCCACCGAGCGTCGGGGACCCGGACGCTCGTTCGAGGACACGGCGCCGGCGGATCCGGCGGCGCTCCCGCTCCGAGAGCCCACCCCAGATCCCGAACTTCTCGCTGTGCGTGATGGCGTACTCCAGGCACTCCTCGCGTACGACGCAGCCCCTGCAGACCTCCTTCGCCTCCCTCGTCGAGGTCCCCCGGTCGGGGAAGAAGAGGTCGGGGTCGACCCCCATGCAGTTGGCCCTCCGCTGCCAGCTGCGGTCCTCTCCTCCGGCCACGACGAGAGCCGTCAGGCTCAGGATGTCGGTCATCGGCTGCTCCTCCCAGGACGATCGCACCGATGTAACTACAGTGCTGTGATTCTGATCCTCGGAGGCCTGTCGCGCAAGGGCCCATTCAGGGCGGCGGCTCAGGCGCTTCGCCGGCGGTGCGCCCGCTTCTGGTCGAGGAAGTCAACGAGCACGTAGTCGCCGAGGGTGTCGGGCGTGGTGAAGAACACCCGTCCCCGGTTGATCTCCGAGAGGCGCTCGACGAAGCGCCGGAGATCCGGTGTGGCGTCGAGGACGAACGTGTTGATCGTGATGTGCTCCCGGGTCGCCCGCATCACCTCGGCGACGGTCTGGTCGATCGTCTCCCGCACCGGCGGGTAGTTGAAGAACACGTCCCCCGACGCAAGCAGGTGCGCCGTCGGTTCACCGTCGGTGATCATGACCACCTGCTTGGTTCCCCGCTGGCGCGCCAAGAGCTGGCGGGCGAGCAACAGGGCGTGGTGCATGTTCGTGCCGTAGCTGTAATCCCACGACACCTCCGGCAGCTGCGACGCCGAGAGCTCCTGCGCCCGCTCGCCGAAGCCCACGAGCCCCAGGTAGTCCGTTGGGTACTGGCTGGTGATCAGAGCGTGCATGGCCATGGCCACCTTCTTGGCGGCGAGGAAGTTGCCGCGGAACTCCATGGACAGCGACAAGTCGAGCGCCAGCACCGTCGAGGTGCGGGTGAGTGTCTCGGTCCGCTCGACCTCGAAGTCGTCGGGCGACAGGCGGACGGGCGTGCCGGCGCCGGCCCGGCCGAGGGCGTTGCGGACGGTGCGCTCGATCGACAGGTTGAACGGGTCGCCCCACTCGTAGCCCTTGGTCTCGTAGGTGCGTTCGTGGCCGGCGCCGACGGCGTCGACGCCGTGGCGTCCCATCCGGTCCTTGACCAGCCGGGAGAACAGGTCGGCGAGAGCGTTGCGACCGATGGCACCGAGCCCCCGCGGGGTCAGCTCCAAGCGGCCCTCCCTGTGCTCCACCAGGCCAGCGTCCCGCAGCTGGCGGGCGACGCGCGCCAGCTGCTCGAGCGAGTGGGCGCTGTCTGCGCCGAGCAACTCGGCCGCCCGCTCGGTGTCGATCTCGGCGAGGGTGGCGGAGTTGTTGGCGCCGGCCATCAGCTGCTCGAGGCGGTCGAGGTCGCCGAGCCGGTTCATGACCGACGCCGCCTGCCCGAGCGCCAGTGGGTCATCGTCTCCCTGGAACGGCCGGGCCCGGTCCCAGCCCATCTGCGGGAAGGCACCCCGCAGGTTGGCGCCGAGGCGGTCCATCTGCCAGCGGAGGTCCATGTCCTCCAGCAAGGCGTCGGAGAGCGCCTGCAGCTCACCACGCTGCTCGGACGTCATCGACGCCAGCAGCTGGCTCATGGCCGCCATCTGGCGGGCCAGGCTCTCGAGCAGCTCGTCGAGGCTCGACGGGTTGTCGGGGAACATGTCCCCGTAGCGGTCCATGAGCTCCTCGAACATGCGGTCGGTGTCCCGGCCGGCCTCCCGGGCCTCGAGCATGCGGTTGAGGTCGTTCATCATGTCCTTCGTACGCTGCAGCGCCTCGGCGGAGACGTCCGACATGGCGCCGCGCATGCGGTCGAAGTAGCTCGACAGCAACTCCGAACGCAGCTCCTCGACCAGTTGCTCAAATCGCCGCCCCGCCTCCGGGTTGGCCCAGTCATAGGACTGCAGCTCCCGCAGGCGGCCGGCGAGATCCTCGGGCAGGAGATCGAGTTGGAGGCTGCGCTCGACGTCGCGCTGCTCGTCGAGCGACGCCCGCTCGGCGTCGACGACTTCCTCCAGGCGCCGGGCGATCTGCTCGTGCGGGCTGCTCACGTCGTGGTCGTCCAGCAACTGCTGGCGCCGCTGGCGGAGCTGCTCGAGCAGCTCGCGCAGGCCGGCGACGTGGCGGCCGTTGCGATCCCGGAAGCCCCGCTGCAGCAGGCGCTGCAACGCCTGGTTGAGGTCGCCGTGGTAGAGCACCTCGTCGGTCAGGTCACGGAACGCGTCGTCCGCTCCGTACTCGAAGCCGACCTGGGTGCCATCCCAGCGGGAGTAGGTGGACCGGCGCACGAGCCCCAACTAGACGACCGTCAGCATCAGCTCGCCCCGACGCTCCGCCGGGGATGACGCGGTGGGGGCGGCGGTTTTCGGCGTGTCAGCGCGCTCGGTATGCAAGGCCCGCACCTGACGACTCCTTGTTGAGGCGCTTGGAGAGGTGCAGGCCCTCCAGCACGAACTCGACCGCTGCAGCCAGCGCCGCCGGCGACTCGCTGCCCGCCAGGCGCACCGCCGCCCCACGCAGCGCTGGCACCTGGCCGAGCACCTCCAGGAGCTCGGCGGACGCCACGTCGTCGCCGGCACGGGCGACCACCCCCTCGTCAAAGGCGCCCACGGCGTCGCGCACGGTGTCCATGGGGACCCGGGCCCGGAAGACCGTGAGCACCGCCTGTGACAGCATGCGCTCGACCAGCACCCCGTCCCGGCCCTCGTCGAGGGACTCGATCTCGATCTTGCCTGCGGTGGACGCCGCCAGGTTCTCCAGGTCGCTCACGCGGGGCACGGCGTCGGGCTCCCCCAGCCGCAGCGCCCGGCGGGCCGCCCCGGCTGCGAGCGTCTCGAAGTTGGCGACGCTCAGGCGGACCGAGACGCCCGAGCGCTGGTTGACCTGGTTCGACTGGCGGGCGAGGTGAGACAGCGTCGCGATCACCTCGGCCATGTACTCGGGGACATCGACGCGCACCTCGATGCCACGCAGGGGCGTCGCCTCCTGGTGGACGACGGCGATCTCCGTCTCGACGTCGAGGGGGTAATGGGTCCGGATCTGGGCGCCGAAACGGTCCTTCAACGGGGTGATGATCCGGCCCCGGTTGGTGTAGTCCTCCGGGTTGGCGGAGGCGACGAGCATGACGTCGAGAGGCAGCCGGATCTTGTAGCCCCGGACCTGGACGTCGCGCTCCTCGAGCACGTTGAGGAGGCCCACCTGGATGCGTTCGGCGAGGTCGGGGAGCTCGTTGATGGCGAAGATCCCCCGGTTGGTGCGAGGGACCAAGCCGTAGTGCAGGGTCAGCTCGTCCGACAGGTACCGACCCTCGGCGACCTTGATCGGGTCCACCTCCCCGATGAGATCAGCGATCGAGGTGTCCGGGGTGGCGAGCTTCTCTCCGAACCTGGCGTCCCTGTGCACCCACTCGACCGGGGTCTCCTCACCCTTGTCTGCCACCAGGTCCCGCGCGTAGCGGGACACCGGGTGGTAGGGGTCGTCGAGGATCTCCGAGCCGGCCACGACCGGCAGCCACTCGTCGAGGAGGCCCGTCAGCGAGCGGATCATGCGGGTCTTCGCCTGGCCCCGCTCGCCGAGGAAGATGATGTCGTGGCCGGCGAGGAGGGCGTTCTCGACCTGCGGCAGCACCGTGTGCTCGTAACCGAGGACCCCTTCGACGAGCGGCCGTCCGGCCGCTATACGGCGGGCGGCGTTGCGCCGCACCTCCTCCTTGACCGGAACCGACTCCCAGCCCGAATCGCGGAGCTGTCCGAGGGTCGCTGGACGCGAGGGCATCGCTCCCGACGCTACCCCCGCTACGGAGGCAACGATTCGCCGAAAACGACGACAGCGGAGTTGCCGGAGCAGGAGGGCACCGGCATGCTGGAGAATGTTCAGGCGGAGGGTAGGACCGGACCGGCTGACGCGAGTGACGATGGACCCGGTGGCGCTTCCCAGTACCGAGGCTGGTGCACGGCCCGCTGGCGCCCAGCCGGCTGGCGGCGGCGTGCGGGCGGCGGTGCGCGGCAACGGGGCCGCCTTCGACGAGGTGTACCAGCTGCATGCCGGCGCTGCGTGGCGGCTGGCATGGGCCCTGTCGGATGCCACCGACGACGCCGTCGGCGCCGTGGCCGACGGGTTCTCCCGTGGGCTTCGCAACGCCCGACGGCGTGCAGGCGACCACGGCGTGCTCCGCCTCACCGTGCTCGCCGGCGTGTACCGCAGCGCGCTTGGCCGGGCACGCGGCCACGGCCGGGACGCCGATACCGGCGCCTACCCCGATCTGCTCGCGGCGGCATTCCGCAGCCTGCCGGAGCGGTGGCGCGCCGCAGTATGGCTCCACGACGTCGAGGGCCTCGGGCCGCCGGCCGTCGGCCTGGTCCTCGGTGTCGCCCCCTCCGCCGCCGCCCAGCTCGCCGACCGGGGGCGGCGTGCCCTCGACAAGCGGCTGGCTGCTGCCGGCGCTGCACCGCCGGCTGGTATCGCCGCCGACCTGCCGGCCGCTGCCGGCGAGGCGCCCCCCGGCCTCCGGCCAGCCGTCTCGGACAGGTGGCGCCGGACGCTCCTCACCGACCCCGCAGCCCATTGGGGTCCGGCGGCATGGCTCCTGTCCCAACGGGGCCAGCGCACCCTCGCCATCGGCGCCGGCAGCCTCCTCGCCGTCTCCGTGATCGGCCTCGGTCTCCTCAACCAGGAGCCGCCGGGGTCCTATGCCAACCGCGTCGCCGAGGCGGCGGGCGCTGGGACGGCCGGCGACTTGCCGGCGGCGGCCTCGGGCACCGTGGGGCGTGGTGCTGGGGGAGGCCCCCCGGTGGCGGCGCTGCTGGCGACGCCGACGGGATTCCTGGCTTCGTTGGGCGGGGGCACCCTGACCGGCGGGAGTGGAGGTGGCGGTGGTGGTGGTGGCGGCTCGGGTGGTGGCGGTGGTGGTGCCGGCAGCGGATCGGGGGCCGGCGGGGGCTCGGGCAGCGGCGGTAGCGGTAGCGGGTCGGGTGCCGGCGGGGGCTCGGGCAGCGGCGGTAGCGGGTCGGGCGCCGG
>JAJZJY010000107.1 GCA_021809885.1 Actinomycetes bacterium | reverse complement strand
CGGCATCACCCTGCCCCGGGTGGCCCAGGACCAGTTCGACGCGGGTCCACAACTCCCACCCGGTACGCCGCTCGAACCGGGCGACCTCGTCTTCTTCGGAGGATCTGGCTCGACGGTCGGCCACGTCCCAATATGCGGGTGATCTATCCGCGCTTTGAGTTGTCGCTTCCGTGAGGCTCGTTGGCAGCCCACCGAGAGGAGTGTTGGCGGCGTGACTGTCTGACGACGTGGGCGCGGCTCGTGGCTGTGCTGTTTGCGGACGTGTCAGGTGGGTTATGGCTCTGCTGGGTGGCGAGCGGCGAGGATGAGCAGTCCTTGAACGCGAGGGACCCCTCCCGCTGCAGTTGATCGCTGGCCTGCGGGAGGGGTCCAAGGCGGTGTTGCCACCGATGGCCATCGTATGGCCCTGCTCGACGGCCGTCGACGCCTACGCGGCGGCCGGCCGGGACGTCGAGGTTCCGAAGGCGGCCTGCCCGGCGTGCTCGGCTCCGATGGGGTCGTGGTCGGGCTACTTCCGGTTCGTCCGCCATGACGGCGCTGTCCACCGGGTCTTCATTCCGCGGGGTATCTGCCCGCCGTGCTCGACGACGCACGCCCTGCTCCCAGCGTTCTGTCTGCGGAACCGGCTGGACTCGACCGAGACGATCGGCGGTGTGATCGAGGCCGTCGCCTCGGCCGGCGGGGTCCGGCCGGCGGCGAGGCGCCATGACGTCCCCCACACCACTGCGCGGGGCTGGGTCCGGCTGTTCGCGGCGAGAGCGCAGCGCGTCGCGGTGGCGTTCGCCGCGCTGGGGGTGGAGCTCGGGGGCGAGGTGGAGAAGCCGCCGCGGGATCTGCTGCGCGCCGCGCTCGGGGCGATCGCCGCTGCCTACGACGCGGCGACGGCGCTTCCGGGGTGGATCAGGATCGGCCGGTGGCGGTTCGTGGCGGTGGTGTGCGGCGGGTCGCTGCTGTCGGCCAACACGAACTCGCCCTGGTTGATTGTCGGCACACGTCGTTTCATGCCTCCTGTCCCATGACATCGATCAGACAGGAGGACAGGACATGGACAACGACCATGCAGAGGCCGTGGCGCTGCATCGTTGGGCGGTGATCGCCGAGGCGGCCAACGCCAGGTTGGAGGCAGCCGAGCGAGGCGCGCTGGTGCGCGTCGTCGCGGCGCGGAGCCACACCCATCCCGATGGATCGTCCAGGCGCTATAGCCGAGCCACGATCGACCGGTGGATCCGCGCCTGGCGGCGCGGCGGTCTCGAGGCGCTTCGCCCCGAGACCCGTTCGGACACCGGGGCGGTCCGGGCGCATCCCGAGCTCGCGGACGAAGCCGCAGCGCTTCGCCTGGAGCTGCCGACCCGTTCCGCCGCCCAGATCGCCCGGATCCTCCTGGCGCGCCACGGGATCCGGGTCTCAGAGCGCACGGTCCGGGCCCAGCTGCGACGCCGGGGCCTGCAGCGCGAGGCGCTTTTGGCGGAACCGAAGGTGTTCGGCCGCTACGAGGCCGGCCGGCCCAACGAGCGGTGGATCACCGACGTGCTCGTCGGCCCGTGGGTCCCGCACCCGAAGACCGACACCTCGGTACGAGCCAAGCTGTTCCTGATTGTCGACGACCACTCGCGCCTGCTGGTCCACGGCCGGTTCTTCGCCCATGAGAACGCCCGGGCCTGCCAAGAGTGCCTCCGTCAGGCGATCGTCCGCCGCGGGCTGCCCGAGGTCCTCTACGCGGATTATGCCGATGTCCGCGTTATGCCGACCTCGGAGCGAAACGGCTTGTGGCAGAAGGCGAACGAGCTGAGCAGGTCGGCTTAATCAGAGCGCCTCCAAGAAAGCGAGGAGGGTGTCGGGGGCGCGATAGCGGCCGGGTTTAGTGGCGGGTGGGGTGACGCTGGCGATGGCTCTTTCTTTCTGTCTCATGTCGGCATGGAGGTAAAGGTCGGTGCTCGAAGTCTGGGAGTGCCCGAGGTAGAGGGCGATCACCGCGACGTCGACTCCTTGGAGGAGGAGTCTCATGGCGCAGGTGTGGCGAAGGGTGTGGGCGGTCGGGTGTTTGGTGCGAAGCGACGGGCACAGTTCGGCGGCGATCGCGCTGCAGAACGTTATCCGGTGCTCGATGGCATCCCGGCTGAGCTGTCTGCCGGTGGCGGTCGGGAAGAGCGGATCAGTGTCGGTGCCGCCGCGTTCCGCGAGCCAGGTCCGCAGCACGGTGACAGTGTGGGCGGCCAGCGGTGTTCGCCGCTCTTTGCGGCCTTTGCCGACAGTGTGCACGTTGGCGCCCGCTCCGAGGGTGACGTCGCCGCAGGTGAGATTGATCAGCTCGGAGATCCGCAGTCCGGTCTGGACAGCGAGGGTCAAGATGGCGTGATCGCGTCTTCCGGTCCAGGTGGTCGGATCGCAGGCGGCGAGGAGTGCGTCGACCTCGTCGTCGGTGAGGTAGGTGACCAAGTTGCGTTGGTACCGTTTGGCCGGGATGGCTAGCACTCGTTGGATCGATCCGGCGTGCTCAGGGTGGCGCAGAGCGGCGTAGGCGAACAGCGAGTGGATGGCAGCGAGGCGGTTGTTGCGGGTCCGGGGGCTGTTGTGCCGGTCGGATTCGAGGTGCTCCAAGAACGCGGCGACCATTGGGGCGTCGAGATCTGCGATGTCGAGCTGGTTGGGGTTCTTGCCGGTCTGCTCGGAAGCGAAACGGACGAGGAGCAAAAGGCTGGTCCGATAGGCGGCGATGGTGTTGGGACTGGCGGCGCGCTGGGCGACGAGCCGGTCGATGAAGAACGCCTGGAGGGTGGGAGCCAGCGCGGTCACCGTGGGCCGCCGATGTTGGCGTCGAGGCGAGCCGCGACGAGTTCCATCAGCTCGGGCGCGGCGGACAAGTACCAGTAGGTGCCGGAGATGTTGACGTGTCCGAGATAGGTGGACAGCATCGCCATGCGCGAGCCGACGTCCAGCCCGGCCCGGTGCCAGTTCAGCAGGGTCTGGACTGTGAAGGCGTGTCTCAGGTCGTGTATGCGCGGGCGAACTGTCGGGGTGCGCAACCCCGTGGCGGTGGTCACCGACGTTGTCCCCGGAGTTGTTGAAGTGAAGCGGTGGTCCCCCGCCTGAGACCTGCCAGCCGGTAGGAATCGGGCGTCCACCAAGACAGCCCAACTCAAGAAGGGGACCACCGATGAAGAAGAAGGTAGCTGTTGTGACCGTCGCGCAGGCGGAGGAGGCGGCCCGGTTGGCTGACCTGCCGCTCGAGGCGACCGTAGCGTTGGCCGAGGTGGCCGGTGCGATCAAGGACGGCCTGTTGGCGTTCGCGTCGGCGACCGGGCTGGTCGTGATGTTCCAGATGATGCAGGCCGAGCTCACGGCGAAGATCGGTCCCAAGCACGCCAGGATGCCGGCCGCCGAGCGGGTCGGGAACTGGCACGGCACCACCCAGGGGCCGGTCGTGCTCGGGGGCAGGACGGTCACGACCGATCGGCCCCGGGGGCGCACCACCGACGGCGCCGAGATCGAGCTCGACACCTGGAAGGTGTTCAGCTCCGAGGACCTGCTCCGCCAGCTGGTGGTCGAGCGCATGTTGGCCGGGGTGGCCACCCGTCGGCACGCCGACGTGGCCGAACCGGTCGGTGACGGCGTCCAGTCCCGGTCGAAGTCGATGTCCAAGTCTGCGGTGTCGAGGCGTTTTGTGGCGGCCACCAAGACCGCCATGGCCGAGCTGCTGGCCCGGAGCCTCGCCGACCTCGACATCGCCGCCCTCATGATCGACGGGCTCGACGTGGCCGGCCAGTGCGTCGTGGTCGCCCTGGTCATCACCACCGACGGCACCAAGATCCCGGTTGGACTGTGGCTGGGCGACACCGAGAACAAGACGGTGGTCACGGCCCTGCTGGCCGATCTGGTCGCCCGGGGCCTCGACGTCACCAGCGGGGTCCTGTGCGTCATCGACGGCGCCAAGGCACTGGCGGCCGGGATCCGCAAGGTCTTCGGCGAGCACGCCGTGGTGCAGCGCTGCACCATCCACAAGCGCCGCAACGTGACCGGTCACCTGCCCAAGGAGCTGGCGGGCACCATCGACCGCCGGCTGGCGATGATCTTCGCCAGGCCCGACGCGACCAAGGGCCTCACCGCGGCGAGGACACTGGCCAAGGAGCTCGAGGCCGACCACCCCGATGCCGCAGCCTCGCTCCGCGAGGGCCTCGACGACATGTTCACCGTCCGGCGCCTCGGGATCGGTGGCACGCTCGCCAAGACGCTCACCAACACGAACTGCATCGAGTCGATGATCTCGATCGCCCGGCGCACCACCGGCCGGGTGACCAAGTGGAAGGACGGATCGATGAAGAAGCGCTGGATCGCGGCCGGCATGCTCGAAGCCGAGCGATCCTTCCGCCGGGTGCGCGGGTACAAGGACATGTCCAAGCTCGTTGCCGCACTCCGCAGCGAGGTCACATCGAGGACTGTTACACCCACCGAGTACGATCAGGCAGCAGCCTGAACCAGTTGTGGCCACCGCTGAACTTCAACAGCGAACGGGACATCGTCGGTCACCTCGACAAACGTCTTATGCACTCCGCTGTAGCTGAGAGCGGTGCCGACGGTGGACACGAAGAACGCCGTCGACGGGCGGTTCGGGCACAGACGGTCACGGCAGATGGTGTAGGAGCGCAGAGCCTCTGTGGTCGTCGGGTGCAGGGGCACCAGTCGGGACCGGCCGAACTTGCCGTCGCGGACGGTGATCAGCCCGACGTCGAGATCGACGTCGGGTCGTGCCAACCCGATGGCCTCCCCGACTCGCATACCGCTGCAAGCGAGCAGACCGAACAGGGTGTGATGCGTCGCCGCCCGTAAGGGCGGGGACACCTGCCGGGCGGCGTCGAGCAGGACCTGGATCTCGGTTTCGGTCCACAGGTAGGGGGCGGGACGGGGTGTGGTGGATGACCAGATCCCGCATGGGGGGATCTCGGTGGTTGGGTCGATGGTGGCCAGCCAGCGGGCGAAGCCGCGGACAGCGCCGAGCCGGTGGGCGAGCGAGATCGGCTGCACCCGGCCTTGGGGCAGGGCCGCCCAGGCGACCGCCAGCTCAACAGTGACCGTCGAAGCGCCCGCTGTTTCGAGGTAGGCGACGAACTGCGGGAGCACCTGGCCGGGAAACACGAGCTTGAAGCCGAGCGCCCGGCGCACAGCCAGGTAGTCGGTGAGGTGTTGGGAGAGCCGAGACGGGGTCACTGCTCACCTCCGGGCCAGGGCAGGGCCACCTCTCGTAAGGCGTCGACGTTCACGCGGGCGTAGATCGAAGTCGACGAGACGCCCCGGTGGCGCAGCACGGCGCCGATCTCGGGTAGCTCGACACCGGCGGCGACCATCTCGCAGGCCAGGGTGTGGCGAAGCCGGTGCGCCCCGATCTCAGCCACCCCGGCCCGGCGGCAGGCGCGCCGAACCACACACGACACCCCTCCCCGCCCCAGCGGCTCTATCGGCGCGAGCATCCTCAAGAACACTTCTCGCCTGGCGGTCTTTGGTCGACCCCGGCGCAGGTAGGCGACGATCGCCTCGCCCACATCGGCCGGCAGGGGGAGACGGTCGGTCCGACGGCCCTTGCCGTGCACCACTATCTCTCCGGCCCGCCAGCCGATGTCATCCAGCGTCAAGCGGGCGACCTCGCCGGCGCGCAACCCCAACCGGATCAAGACCGCCAAGATGGCGAAGTCCCGGCGGCCGTCGGAGCGGCGCCGGTCGCAGGACTCCAACAATCTCTGGGCGTCGCCGGCGGCGATACCTTTCGGAAGCGACGAACGGCGACGGCCGGTCACCGCCAACGCTGCCGCCGACAGATCCGCGCCGACCAAGCCCTCGACGAAGCAGAAGCGCAGAAAGGCGCGAAGCCCGGCCACGAAGTATTGGGTCGAGCCGACCGACACCCTCGCTGCTTCGCGCTGCACGGCGCGGGTCACCTCGGCCGAGGTCATCGTAGATAGATCGGCGCAGCCAGCCAGGAACCGTCTGGCCCGAGCCACGTACGCGTCGGCTGTGCACTCGGCCAACCCGCGCTCGGCCAGCAGATGCCCGCGGAACGAGGCGAGCAGCGATTCAGCCGCCCCGGGCGGCGCGGGCGGCCTCTCCCCGGGCGTCACACCCAAGTCCTGCAGCACCGCCAGCAGCAGCCTCAACCCTTGAAGCGAGCAGTTCGCGCTGCCCGCAACGGCGCGGCGCGCCTCGAGGAAGACCTCGAGGCGTTTCGTCGTGAGATCTGCCACCGCCACATCAGTGGCAACCATCCACCGGCTCAGATGCCCAACCTGGCGCAACTCGTTGACGATCGTCAGCGGCGTATAGCCCTCCTCCGCCAACCTCGACCGAACGGCCGCGCTGAATGGCGCCAGCGGGCCCCTCACGACGACCTTGGTGACCTTGCTTGTCGGTCTTCCCACAATCCCTCCTTCTCCCGGATCGGAGAAAGAAGGATCCATCACGCCGCCCGGTTATGCCGACCTGCTCAGCTCGTTCGCCTTCTGCCACAAGCCGTTTCGCTCCGAGGTCGGCATAACGCGGACATCGGCATAATCTGCGTTGCGCCGACGTCGGCGCAACGCCGACAACGGAGCGCCGTTCAACAACGCCTGGCTCACCAGGACCTGCGCGGTGCTCGGGGTCCGCCTCGTGCATTCGAAGCCCTACTCGCCGCAAGGCCGAGGCAAGCAGGAACGCCTGAACCGCTTCATCCGCGAGGCCTTCCTGGCCGAGGCGTGTCACCGGGGGATCGCGTCGCTCGCCGAGCTCGACGACCTGTTCTCGGCCTGGGCCGAGTCCGTGGCCAACCGCCGCATCCACGCCGAGACCGGCCAGGCACCGATCGAGCGGTTCGAGGCGGCGGGCCCGTTCAAGGGGGCGGACCCCGAACGGGTCGCCGACGCGTTCCGCTGGTCGGTCACCCGCCGGGTGACGCGCACCGCCACGGTGTCGCTCGAGGGCAACGCCTACGCGGTCGACCCGGCCCTCGTCGGCCGGCGCGTCGAGCTGCGCTACGACCCCGAGGACCTCTCCGCCATCGACGTGCTCTGCGAGGGCCGGCCCGCCGGTGTGGCGACGCCGTTCGTCATCGGACGCCATACCCACCGGGCTGTGCCCCAGGCCAAGCGACCCGAGCCCGAACCGACCGGGGTGGACTACCTCGCCGTGGTGGCCGCCGCGCATGAGGAGCAGGCCGGGACCGGCCGCATCGACTTCTCCCAGCTCGCCATGTTCGCCGGCGACGAGAGCGAAGCGCGGTGAGCCGGGCTCCGTGGGCCGCGCACTTCGGCCTGACCCGCACACCGTTCGGCAAAGCCATCGCCGCGAAGGACCTGTTCGTGCGCGACGCCCACGCCGAGGCCGTGGCCCGCATCAGCTTCTGTGTCGTGGAGTCCGCCCTCGGCGTCATCACCGGCGATGTCGGCGCGGGCAAGACCGTCGCTGTGCGTGCCGCGGTGGCCGGCTTGGACCCGACCCGACACCAGGTGATCTACGTGGCGAACCCGGCGTTCGGGACCCGGGGCCTCTACGTCACCATCGTGCGCGCGCTCGGCGCTGAACCACGGTTCCACAAAGCCGAGGTCATGGCCCAGGCCGCCGACCTGCTCGCCGCCGAGGAAGCCGAACGCCACCGGAGGGTGGTGATCGTCGTCGACGAAGCGCATCTACTCGACCCAGCCCAGCTCGAGGAGCTGCGCCTGCTCACCAACGCCGAGATGGACTCCGCCTCGCCTTTCGCCGGGATCCTCGTCGGCCAGCCGACCCTCAGCCGCCAGCTGCGCCTCGGGACCTTCGCAGCTCTCGACCAGCGGATCGTCACCCGGTTCGCCATCAAAGCAATGGACATCGCAGAGTCGGCCGCCTACCTCCGCCACCACCTCGCCCTCGCCGGCCGCGACGAGCCGCTCTTCGCGGACGACGCCGTCGCCAGGCTCCACCGTGTCGCCAACGGCCTGCCCCGGGCACTCAACAACGCCGCCACCGCCGCGCTCATCGCCGCCGCGTCAGACGGCAAGGACCTCGTCGACGACACCTGCGCCAAGAAAGCCGCCGTCGAACTCACCCGGGACTGACCGCGATGACCCGCCGAACCCGCGATCCGCCGTCCTCAAACAGCAGCGCCGACCCATGGGCACCAATCGCTGCCGACTCATGTGCAGACAGCCCGGCCGGCAACAAGGAGTCTCCCTGTGACTTGGACGCCGACGCTGACCCGCCGAGTGGACGACGGTCGACTGGTCGAGTTGTCGCTCGGGAACCGGTTGGTCGATGAGTACTTGGCGTTCGTTGGCGCCCGGTTGCGGCCCAACAGCTGGCTGGCCGTCGCCTACGACCTCAAGGTCTTCTTCACCGTTGTGGGAAAGGACCCGGCCGAGGTGGCCGTCCATGACGTGCTCGCTTGCTTGGCCGACCAGCGCCGTCCACGGCGCGGTGAGCGGGTGCAGCGGCTCGAAGACGGGGAGCGTGGTCTGTCGGCTCGGACGTTGCGCCGCCGGCTGTCGAGTCTCTCGGGGCTGTTCGACTACCTCCAGATCCGAGAGGTCGTCGAGCGCAACCCGGTGCCGAGGGGTCCGCTCGCTCGGGGACGGCGGGACCAGCGCCGGGGCCGGGCGCCGTTGATCCGCACGCCGCGGACCCTGCCGAGGGTGTTGCTCCCCGCCGAGGTCGACTCCTTCCTGGTGGCTCTGCGCCGGCACCGTGACCGGGCGATGGTCCTCGCCATGCTCTAAAGAAAATGTCTCGTGAGTGGGTTGAGGGGGTCAGGCGGCGGGGCGGAGGGTGACTGCGTAGCCGAGGGCTTGGAGTTGGCGGACGAGGTTTGTTTCGCGCCGGTCGGGGTCTGGGCCTCGGGTGAACCAGTCGCCTCCGAGGTCGGCGTAGTCGCAGCTTTCAGCGAGGAGGTGCCAGGCGATGACGAGGATGGAGTGGCCGACCGCCACGGCGGCCTTCTTCTTGCCCATCCTGTGGGTGAGACGCCAGAACTGGGCGGAGAGGTAGGTGTTGCGGCTTCGGGCGGCGGCCCAGGCGCACTCGTTGAGGATCTCGGCCAGCCACCGGTCGCCCTTATTGGTCTTGCCGGATCGACGCTTCCCGCCGGTGATGTTGTTTCCCGGGCACATCCCCGCCCACGAGGCCAGATGCCCGGCGGTCGGGAAGCGGGACATGTCGGTGCCGATCTCGGCGATGATGCACTCAGCGGCCCGCTTGCCGACCCCGGTGATGGTGTCGAGGTGATCGCGGGCCTCAGCGAAAGGGGCCATCACCCGGTCGACCTCGACGTCTAGGGAGGCGATCGCGGCCTCCATGTGCTCGACGTGGTTCAACGCCAAGCCGACGATCAGGCCGTGATGGCCGCTGAAACGCCCGTAGAGGGCCTGGCGCAGAAGCGGGATCTTCTTGCGCAGCGTGCCTTTGGCCATCTCGGCGAGCACCTCGGGGTCGCGCTCGCCTGCCACCAGCGCTTTGAGCATGGCCCGCCCCGACGCCCCCAGCACGTCCGAAGCAACTGAGTCCAGCTTGATCCCGGCGTCTTCGAGGGTCTTCTGTATCCGCTGGCACTCCGATGCGTGGTTCTGGACAAGCCGTTTGCGGTAGCGGGTGAGGTCCCTCAGCTCCCGGATGGCGGCCGGCGGCACGAAACTCGAGCGCAGCAGGCCGTGCTCCAACAGCTCCGCCAGCCACGCCGCGTCGGCCACGTCGGTCTTGCGACCTGGGAGGATCTTCACGTGCCGGGCGTTGACGAGC
>JAJZJY010000106.1 GCA_021809885.1 Actinomycetes bacterium | reverse complement strand
GTCGCCCGGCCGAAGGACGTCGACAAGGTCCGCGCGGTCGTCCGATGGGCGTTCGCCGAACGGGCCGAATTCGTGGTCCAAGGTGCGAACACCGGACCGGTCCTCGCCGGAGTGCCCCGACCGGGTCGCCGACAGGGCATCCTGTCCATGGAGCTGTGTCGTTCGACGATCGATGTCGACATCGTGAACCGGACGGTGACGGTGAGCGCCGGGGTCGACCTCGACACCCTGAACAACGCGTTGGCGAGCAAAGGCCTCACCTTCCCGATCGACCTCGGCGCCAATCCATCGGTCGGAGGAATGGTCGGAGCCAACACCGGAGGAGCTCGCCTCATCCGTTACGGCGACGTGCGACGTCATGTCCTCGGCCTGGAAGTGGTGCTTCCTGACGAGAACGCCACCCTCCTCTCGCTTCTCAGCGGTCTCCGCAAAGACAATCGCGGCCCGGATCTCAAGCAGCTCTTCATCGGCAGCAGCGGCACGCTCGGCGTCGTGACCGCCGCCGTGCTCAGTGTGGAGCCCTTGCCGCAACACGTGGCGGTGGCCTTGGTCGCCGTCACCGACGGAGCAGACGTGCTGCGTCTCCTGACCTTCCTCGAGACGACGTCGACGCAGCGGCTCAGCGCGTTCGAGATGCTGTCACGACCCGCCGTCGAGGCGATCGCCAAGCACCATCCTCGCTACATTCCGTCACCCCTCGGCCGCTCTGGAGCCCGGCCGTTCCCCGAGTTCCTCCTCC
The DNA here is from genome assembly GCA_021809885.1 of Actinomycetes bacterium. Taxonomy (GTDB): domain Bacteria; phylum Actinomycetota; class Acidimicrobiia; order Acidimicrobiales; family Palsa-688; genus JAKAQB01. Next base: position 9,002 of record JAJZJY010000106.1, on the reverse strand, counting down.
TGGTAGAGCTGAACGACTCCGGCATCGCCTCCGGCGGTCGCCAAGGTCTCGACGAGGAGCTGGCAGCACTCCTCGATCACGGCTCGGCTGAGGGCTGGGTGGACGACGCCTGGTTCGGCCCACCGGCCACACTTTGGGCTCTTCGCCACGCGGCGATCGATGCGCTTCGCCAGGAGGGGCCGATGGTGGCGTTCGACCTCTCCGCGCCTCGCTCTCGGCTCTTCGAGGTACGCGAACGAATCGTTGCGCTGGTCGGCGAGATGGCACCCGATGCCCGGTATGCAGACTTCGGGCACGTCGCCGACGGCGGCCTCCACTCCATCGTCATCTGGCCCGACGGCGTGCACGGCACCCAACGCGGCGAGGAGCAGGATCGGCTTCGTACCGCCGTCTACGAGCTCGTCGCCGCGACAGGCGGGACGTTCAGCGCGGAGCATGGGGTCGGTCCCGAGAACGAATCGGCGTTCCGACACCACACCTCTCCTGAGGTACGGCGCATCCACGCCGCTCTCAAGTCGCTGTTCGACCCCCAGGGGATCCTCGGAGCGACCGACCTATCCTGAAGTCCATCGTCCGTTGGCGCTCTCCTGGAAGCGGGCAAGGTCCCGGTACGTGGGAGCGAGGTCTTCCTGGAGCCCTCGGTAGCACCGATAGAGGTCGCGGTACTGCTCATGTGCCGCCGGATCCGGGTGGAACCTCCGCTCGACCACCGCCAGCCGGTTCGCCGCGACGTCGAGATCCTCGAGGAGACCTGCGCCGACGCCCGCAAGGATCGCCGCACCCAGTACACCGCTCGCGCGTACGGCCATGCGCTCGAGCGGGCGACCGAACACGTCGGCCTTCATCTGGCACCAGAGGTCGCTCTCGGCACCTCCACCGCTCGCCCGAAGGGCTGAGCATGGTCTGCCGGCAGCCTCCTCGAGCGCCTCCAACAGGTGACAGGCCGAGAAGGCCACTCCCTCGAGGACAGCACGGGCCAGGTGGGTCCGATCGTGATCGGTGCTGAGGCCGGCGAACGCCCCTCGCAGCGTGGCGTCCCAGAGCGGCGCACGCTCCCCCATGAGATGGGGCAGGAAGACGAGACCGCCCGCACCGAGTGGTGCGTGCCCGGCCTCGGCAAGGACGCTCTCGATGCCGGAGCCGTGGAGCGAGGCCCACCACCGAAGCGCGTCCCCACCGGCCTGGGTCGGCCCGGCGTGGAACCACCGACCGTCGATCGGCGGAAAGGTCACCACCCCTACGGCACTACCGGGTCGGTCGGACAGCAACCCCAGGATCTCGGAGGTCCCGGCGACCTCGATACCTTGGCCGGCCGCCACCACTCCCGAGCCGTAGCGGCTTCCCCACGCGTCCATCGTCGCCACCACCACGGGAGCGCCCGGCTCCACCGGTCCCAGTGCCAGGCGAGCCTGGCCCAGCACACAGGCCATGGGGCGCAGCGGGGGGAGCAGGTCGGATGCGCCCGGCACCAGCGCCAGCGCGCCGGGCAGATAGCTGCCCGGCGCGTCCACGAGGCCGATCGCGGTGACAGGGTCGCTGGCCACCTCGCCGGTGAGCCTGGCGTTGCAAAAGTCCTTCGGCGAGAGTAGCCACCGGCACTTGTCCAACACCTCGGGACGTTCCTGCGCGCACCAGGCGATCCGGGCGAGAGGGGAGGAACTGTCCACGTGGGTGGGCAAGCCCCAGATGCGATCTCGCGCACACGCGTCGATGGCGCCGTCGATCTCGGCAGCAACGGCGGCGGCGCGCTGGTCCTGCCACACGATGGCCGGCAGAAGAGGTTCACCTTCCGAGTCCACGAACACGTGGGTGTTCACCTGGCTGCAGACGCCGATGGCTGCGACCTGCGCGATGCCCGCCAGCCTGGCCACCTCCCCCACGACGCGCTCGATCGATCGCCACCACGCCGCCGGGTCCTGCTCGACGCGCCCAGGGGCTGGGCGGTCCGTCGTGTAGCGCGTGGTCGCCTGGCCGAGGCAACGTCCTGCCAGGTCGAAGAGACCGGCCTTGATCGTGCTGGTGCCCAGGTCGATGCCGAGGAGCAACGGGGGAGCGGAGAAGCCTGCCATCACCGTCCCTCCCCAGGGTCACCCGGCATCGAGCGCCTTTCGCACTTCGGCGATCAACGTAGCGGCCCGGGCGGTGCCGGCGAGCGCCGCGTCGACGACGGCAGAGCCGATGACCACGGCATCCGCGCCCAGCCGGACGAGGTTGCAAGCCGGCTCCGCCCCGGCGATGCCGAAGCCGACGGCCAGCGGCACTCGGACTCCGGATCGACGGAGCTCGGCGAGCACTCCGGGCAGTCTCGCGTCGGGGCCGCCAGCACGAACGCCGGTCCTCCCCGGCACCGCCTGCACCATGACGTAGCCGGACGTCACTGCCGAGGCGAGCCCGACGTCAGCTGGGTCGAGCTCGAGGTCGAGGAAGCACAGCAGGGGGGCTCCAACCTCGTTCAGCCAACGGCGTGGGCCTGCCAACCGCCGTGGCGCATCGGCCAGGAGCACAGCGTCCACCCCGCTGGCGGCGATGGTGCGAGCCCAGCGTCTCCCGGGGTGCTCGGGATACCCCATCCAGACCAATGGGCGATCACCGACGCGATCCCGGAGCGCGCGCACGAGCTCCATCGCTTCGTGGTGGCCGACCCCCGCGGCGCGAGCACGCCGCATCGACTCTGCCACCACAGGGCCATCCAGGCGTGGGTTGGCAGCGGGCACGCCGACCTCCAGCACGTCCGCACCGGCTTCGAGCAACGCTGTCGCTAGGTCCTCGGAGACCAGCGGGTCACCGAGAGGTAGGTAGCACACGAGACCGGGACGGCCTTTGGCCAGCGCCTCGTCGAGACGGCGGGAAGAGGCGACGTCGCGCCCCCTCCCACCGTGCTCGACTTCGCTCACCGATGGACTTTGGCGAGCACTTTCGCCCCTGTCTCGATGAGCTTGAACTTTCCGTTCACAACCCTCATCACCGACAGCGAGGAAGGCAGTACTCCGGCGTGGACCTTGGAGCTGAACGTGAAGACTCCCGTCACGCCTGGGACTCTGACAACCTTCGTCTGGAGGTACCGCTCGATCGCCGGTCCTTTCGTGCCGACGGCTCTGAGCGCCTTCACCAGCAAGGCGACGCAGTCGTACATGTCCCCGGCAAAGCGGTTGGTGCTTCCGTAGAGCTTCAGGAAGGACTTGATGACAGGCCGCTGGCGGTTGTGAGGAGGGAGTGTTCGGTAGACGTTGACGTTGCCGCCTACCACGGTCACCCCGTTGGCTGCCGCTCCGACCGCCTTCGGGAATGTCCCGAGAGCCACCCCGTTCCCCTGGAACACCGGGACCGTGATGCCGGCCGACGCAAGCTCGCCTTGGATGATGAAGGCGGTCGGGGGAATGCCGTAGATGAGGAGCGCTTGCTCGCCCGGGAGGCCCTTCACCCGCTCGAGGTACGACGTGAGGCTGGTCGATGTCGGCGGGTACATGAGGGTGTCGAGCAGCTTCTGGCCGTTCTTCTTGGCCACCTTCCGGAAATCGGGCAGGCCTTCCTGCCCGAACCCGTTGTCGATACCCAGCCAGGCGATCTTGGTGAGACCCTGCTCCTTCATGTAGTCGAGGGTGATCTCGGCCACGCTGATGGGGGCCTCAGGGATCTTGAAGAAGTAGGGCGACGGCGGGTGGTTGAATGTCCCACCGCCGATGTCGGCCAACGTCGGTATCTTGTACCGCTTCACGAGCGGGAGGATGTCCTCACCCAGCGTCGTCGAGGTGACCCCGAGCAGCGCCACGGCATGGTCTTGGGTGATCATCTGACGGACGTCGAGCAGACCGGTTGTCGGGCTGGTCTTCGTGTCCATGATCTTCAGCTCGATCTTGCGACCGTGCACGCCACCATGGGCGTTGATCTGCTTGACGTACTCCTGGGCAACCTTCGCGTCCGCCTGGCCGATCGGCGCCTCACCCCCCGAGAGCGCAGCCGGCACTCCCACGACGATCGGTCCCTTCGCCGATGATGCACCCGCCGACGAGATCGAGCCGTACGCTCCTGCCATCACAAGCAGGGCGAGCGTCGCGGCAGCCGCAACTGCTGCTCGTCCTAACTTCGTCATTCTCATGTCTGTTCCCCTTTGCTCAATTCGGTTTGGAGAAGCGATCTCGAGATCTCTTCTCCCATGTCAACTGACGCACCTCCAGGTGCTCCTTCCAGGGAGCCGGCACCGGTCCCCCCCAGGTATGCAGCGATCAGTGCCTCCTGGCTCAAGACGGACCCTGCACCCGTCTCGCGCACGATGGCACCTTGTTCCATGACGAGCAGGTGATCGGCGAGCGCCATCGCAAGACGGACGTTCTGCTCGACGATCAAGAGCGTCAAGCCTTGCCGGCGAAGCTCGCGCAGAGCATCGACGACCGCGTCGACCACCACTGGGGCAAGACCGAGGGACGGCTCATCCACCATCAACACTCGGGGAAAGCTCATCAGGCCGCGCCCGATGGCCAGCATCTGCTGCTCGCCTCCGGAGAGCGTGCCGGCTCGCTGCTCGCGCCGCTCCGCCAGGATCGGGAACAGTGCCTCTACCCGCTCCAGCTCTTCGGCCACCCTCCGATCTCGACCGTGCACGTAGCCGCCCAGAAGCAAGTTGTCACGTACCGACATCGAGGAGAAGAGCTGCCGGCGCTCGGGAACGAGAACGAGCCCCCGTCGAACGTTGTCCTCGGTCCTCGACCCCGTGACGTATTCGCCCCCGAGCGACACATTCCCGCCGGCTGGACGCACCAGCCCGGAGATGCCGGCGAGCAAGCTCGACTTTCCTGCGCCGTTGGCGCCGACCACTCCGAAGCACTCGTTCTCGTGGAGTGCGAGGGACACACCTCGAACCGCTCGCACCGCCCCGTAGGACACGAGGAGATCCTCGACGTGCAAGACCGTCGGTCGATCGATCTCGCCAGTCACGAACCACCACCGGGGGCGTACGGGACCCCGCCGCGGGCCGCCCCAGGATCGGCACCCAATCGGACGGGCTGGTCGATGTGGCTGGTCCCGAGGTACGACGCGATGACGCTTGCGTCCTGACGGACTTCATCGGGAAGGCCGGTCAGAAGCTGCCGTCCCGACGCGAGCACCGTCACGCGATCGGCCACGTTCATGAGCGCCCGCATGTTGTGCTCGACGAGGATGACGCCGAGCGCCTCCCTCGCCAGACCTCGTACCAGGCCGACGAGCTCCTCTGCCTCCGTGGCACTGAGACCGGCGGCGGGCTCATCGAGCAGGAGCACGTGAGGCTCCGCCGCCAGCGCCCGTGCGATCTCGACCCGGCGCTGCTGGCCGTAGGAGAGCGCGGTCGCAGGTCGCGAGGAGTGCTGTGCCATCTCGACCCGCTCCAGCGCATAGCTGGCGCGTTCGGCCAGACCACGTTCGTCACGCCAGTGCCGCGGCAAGCGTAAGATGGCCGAAAGCGCCCCGGCGTGCGCAGACAGATGTGCCCCCACCATCACGTTCTCGAGCACAGTCATGTCCGAGAAGAGCTCGATGTTCTGGAAGGTCCTGGCAAGGCCATGACGGGCAATGCGATGTGGCGGCATGCCCGTCACATCCACACCCGCAATGCGCACCACACCCGAGGACGGTTGCACATGGCCCGACAAGCAGTTGAAGAACGTCGTCTTTCCCGCTCCATTGGGGCCGATGAGACCGACCACCTCTCCCGCCTGCAGCTCCAGGCTCACGCCGTCCAACGCAGCCAAGCCGTCGAAGTAGCACGACACATCTACGGCCTGGAGGAGACACGCACCCTCCGCGCCCTCGCCGCTCCACAGGCTGCGAACCCGAGCGGGTGATCCGCCGGCGGAGGAACCGGGCGGATCGGCGGCCCCTTCGGGAACTTCGGTACCGCCCGAGATGCTTGTCGCCGACGCCTGGAGTCGTACTCGCCTGGACTCAACGATGCGTTCGGCCCACTTCCCGACACTGGCAAGTCCGCCAGGCAGCAGCAGCAGCACGAGGATGAGGACCAGGCCGAAGCCGATGGTCGTGAAGTACGACGAGGTGATGTGGATGACGTCTGGTCCATAGGTTTGCAGCGCCGCCTGGAACGTCACGACGGCCAGGACACCGAATGGGACGCCCCAGATCGACCGCAATCCTCCGACCACAGCCATGAGGAGAACTTCGATGGTGACGAGAATTGTGAAGGAGGAAGGTCCCACCACGCCTACGTAGTTGGCGTACAGGCTTCCGGCGATGCTGGCAATGATGGCACCAACCACGAAGGCGACCACTTTGTAATGGGTAGCGTTCACGCCAGACGAGGCCGCCGCCGCCTCGTTCGCTTCGACGGCTCTCAACGCCCTCCCCGTGCGGCTCACCACGAGATTGCGCGCGACGACGATCGAGATCAGGGCGGCCACGGTGCAGACATAGAAGAAGCTGTTCTCCCCACCCGAGAAGACCGCGCTCCCGATCGACAAGCTCGGTCCGGCGCTGATGCCCGTCCCACCACCGGTCAGGGAGGACGTCTCGAAGACCACGTACGCGATGTACCCGATGGCCAGGGTGACCAGGCCGAGGAGGTGGCCGGTCAGACGGAAGACCATGATGCCGATGAGTGCCGCGCCAGCGGCCACTGCGGCAGCGGAGACGACCAGACCGGCCCACGGGTTCAGGCCCTGGTGGAGCGCGAGGATGGCCAGCCCGTACGCTCCGACCCCGAACAACGCGTTCGTGGCGAGCATGAGCTGTCCGCAGTACCCGAGGACCAGGACCATCCCCAAGGCGAGCATGGTGTAGATGGCTACGGTGACCGCGTAGCCCACCGACAAGAACCCCAGGTCCGGCATCCACTGAGGCATGGTGAAGAAGACTGCTCCGACCGCTGCCAGGCCGGCGAATGGCGCCCACCACCGTTCGGCGAGCAACGCCCGGGCTCGGGCCGCCCCACCCTCGTCCGATCGAGCGACCGACGGCACACCACTCACGCTCATACCCGCGTCACCACCGTCTGACGCGTCAGCCCGCGCCGTCGCACGACGAGGACGACGATCAGGAGCAGGAGCGGAACGGCGTCTCCGTAGTTCGCCACGGACGCCGGGGAGTACCCGAGCACCACGGCCTCGAGCACGCCGAAGCTCACCCCTCCGGCCACTGCTCCCACCGGAGACTCCACGCCACCAAGCACCCATGCCACGAACGCCTTCAAGGTGATCGGGATCCCCATGTTGTAGGTGGCGTACGTCACAGGGACAAGGATCGCTCCGGCAAAGGCCGCCAGGAGGGCTCCGAGGGCGAAGGCGATCGTCCAGTACCGGTCGACCCGGATCCCGACGAGGCGGGCCGCCGTCGGGTTGACCTCGCACGCTCGCAACGCCTTGCCAGTCCTCGTCCGGGTCGCTCCATACCAGAGCAGCCCCATCACGAGCAGGGTCGATCCGACGATCCAGAAGTCCTGTCGCGGGAGGAGCACCCCGGCGATCGACACTGCCGGGCCAGACGTGAACGGGCGGAGCCCGTAGGTGAGCGAACCGGTAGGGATGAGGGCGCCGCCCTCGAGCAGCGACGAGATGCCGATCGTCAAGATCAGGAGAAAGATGGTCCCGTACTGGCGTCGGGGATGGATCACGAGCATCTCGAGCAAGGCGCCCGCCGCCGTCACGATCACCACCGCTAGGAGGACGGCCAGCGCCAGTGGCAGACGATGCGGATCACCGTTCGGCCCGGCGAACAGGAGCGTGAGCATCGCGCCTGCCATGAGGAAGTCCCCGACTGCGAAGTTGATGACACCGGTGACGTTGTAGACGACGAGCAGGCTCACCGCAGCCAGGGCGTAGACGCAGCCGTTCACGATGCCGCTCGCCAGGGTCTCTGGGAGCTGACCGATGCCGGCCGCAAACAACGTCGGCATCCAACCCATCATGGACGCCCGGACCGGTGTGGTGACGCGCATGCTCCTACATGGAGTATGCCTGTCCCCTTCCTCGCGGCGGAAGGCCAGCCGGGGCCGTGCTCATGCGACAATTCCATGCGCATCACACGACCCCGTCACGATACATTTCCAGCGTCCTCAGGGGACCGGACGTCGACGACGCGACGACTTTTCCCCTCGCTACGCGGCAGCGTCCCATAGCTCACGATCTCCACTTCCACGCGCACCCCCATCGCCTCACGAAGACGTTCCGCCACGACTGTCCTCACACCTGCGTCGCCGTCTCCCTCGACGAGCACGACCACCTGATCACGTCCGCCATCGGGCCGCGAAATGCGGATCTGGTATTCGGGCCCGAGCCCTTCGACGGTCGACAGCACCGAGTCCACTTGCGCTGGAGCGATCGCTACACCTCGTACTTTCACGACGTCGTCCGTTCGGCCGAGAATCCGACCGATGCGAGGGAATGGACTGCCACAGGGGCACGGGTCTTGGTACAGCCAGGATCTGTCGCGCGTCCGGTAGCGGATGAGGGGCATTGCCTCCTTTCGCAAGGTCGTGACGACGATCTCGCCTTCCTGACCCGGAGGCACAGGTTCGAGAGTCTCCGGATCGATGATCTCGACGACGTAGTAGTCCGACCACACGTGGATGCCGTCGTGATGACCACAGTCGATTCCCACTCCGGGGCCGTAGAGCTCGGTCAATCCGTAGATGTCGAACGACTCGATGTTCAGCAATTCGTCTATACGGGACCGCATTCCCGAGCCCCATCTCTCTGAGCCGATGACCCCCCGCCGGAGCTGAAGCGAACCTCGGATTCCCCGGGACGCGACCTCTTCGGCAATCAACAACGCGAACGACGACGTCGCGCAGATCGTCGTGGTTCCGAGATCCCGCATCATCTCCAACTGGAGCTCGACGTTCCCCGGGCCCGTAGGCACCACGGTCGCGCCGACGCGCTCTGCTCCAGCTTGGAAGCCGCTGCCGGCGGTCCAGAGCCCGAACCCGACCATTACCTGGACCTTGTCAGCCTCGGTCACCCCGGCGTACCGGTAGCAGCGGGCAAACTGGTCGGCCCAATCCCGAAGGTCGCGAGCGCTGT
>JAJZJY010000105.1 GCA_021809885.1 Actinomycetes bacterium | reverse complement strand
GATCTGCGCCTGGATCGTGACGTCGAGGGCGGTCGTCGGCTCGTCGGCGATCAGCACCTTGGGGTCACACGACAGGGCGATCGCGATCATGACCCGCTGGCGCAGGCCACCGGACAGCTGGTGGGGGTAGTCGTCGAGGCGTTCCTTGGGGCGGGGGATCCCCACCAGGGTGAGCACCTCGACGACCCGCTCGAGCGCCTCCTTCTTGCTCGCGCCCCGGTGCAGGATCACCGGCTCGGCGACCTGGGTGCCGATCGTGGCCGTCGGGTTGAGCGAGCTCGCCGAGTCCTGGAAGATCATGGCGATGTCGTTGCCGCGGATCTTGCGGATCTCCGGGATCGGCATGCCGACCAGCTCCCGGCCGTCGAAGCTGATCGACCCCTTGGCGATGTGCCCGCCGTTGGGGAGCAGGTTCATGATCGAAAGGCCGGTCATGGACTTGCCGCAGCCCGACTCACCGACGATGCCGAGCGTCTCGCCTGCGTCGACGTGGAAGCTCACGTCGTCGACGGCGTGCACGACCGACCTGGTCAGGCGGATGTGGGTGCTCAGGTGGGAGACGTCGAGTACGGGGGGCACCGGACCTCCGGGGTGCTAACGGCGGCGGAGACGCACGTCGAATGCGTCCCGGAGCGCGTCGCCGATGAAGTTGGCGGCCATGACGACCAGGACGAGGCAGACCCCGACGGGGTACACCTGCCACCAGTACCCGTCGGAGAGGGCAGTCTCGGCACCGGAGAGCATGTCGCCCCAGTCGACGTGCGGGTAGTTGAGGCCGAAGCCGAGGAAGCCGAGGAACGCGAGGGCGAGGATGGCGTCCGCGACCTGGAAGGTGACGTTGACGATCACGACCGACAGGGCGTTGGGGATGAGATGGCGGAACACCTGCCGGCGCTGCGTGGAGCCCATCACCTTGGCGGCGGCCACGAAGTCCCGGGTCTTCAACGAGAGCACCTCGCCGCGCACGAGGCGGGCGGGGACGAGCCAGGAGAAGACCCCGAGGAGGATGGCGAGGGTGACGACGGTGGCGCTGTACTTGGTGGCCAGGATGAGGACGATGAAAAGGAACGGGATGGACAGCAGCACGTCGACGATGCGCATCATGATCCCGTCGAGGATCCGTCCCGCCAGCCCGGCAACGGCCCCGTAGACGGTGCCGATCACGGTCGCGATGGCAGCGGCCAGGAAGCCGACCTCGAGCGATGCCTGGCCGCCGTGCATGAGCTGGCCGAGGATGTCGAAGCCGTTGGGGTCGGTGCCGAGAGGGAAGCCGTGACCGGGCGGCAGGTCGCTGTTGGCCGGGTTCGCGCTGAGGACGTTGCCGTGGTAGAAGACCGGGCCGACGAAGCAGAACAGCACCATGACCACTAGGATCGCCACGCCGGCGACGGCCAGCTTGTTTTCGGCGAAGGAGCGGACGGCCAGCCTCCAGCCGCTGGAGAGCACCTGGACCTGGCCGCCCTCGGGCGGGACGATCGGAGCGCCGAGGGCGGCGCCTGCGTTGGGCGCCAGGGCGGCCTGGAGCTCGGCTCGGTCGTCGATGACGCCACCGGCCGCTGGAGCCGGGCCGTCGGCGAGGCCGGTGGCCGCCTCGGCGTCGCGCCGGGGGGCGGTCACAGCCGGACCCTCGGGTCGGCCACGGTGATGGCGATGTCTGCGATCAGGTTGCCGATGACGACGGCGATCGCACCCATGAGGGTGATGGCGAGGAGCACGGGGTAGTCCTCGTTCTGCAGGGCGGTGAAGAAGAGGAAGCCGAGGCCCGGGTAGTTGAACAGGCTCTCGGTGATGAGGTTGCCTGCGAGCAGGGCGGGGATCGACAGCCCGATGAGGGTGATCATCGCCAGGCTCGAGTTGCGGAACAGGTGGCGGGCGAGCACGGCCCGCTCCGACAGGCCCTTGGCCCGGGCGAGGCGGATGTAGTCCTGGGCGAGGTTGTCGAGGGCCGATGAGCGCATGTAGCGGGAGTAGGCCGCCATCTGCACCGCCGTCAGCGTGATGATCGGCAGGAACATGGCGTGGATGTTGGCGATGACGGCGAGGATGTTGGTCTGCTGGGCCGCCTCCACCGGGAACCAGCCGAGCCGCAGCGCCAGGAAGTCGATGAGCAGAAGGCCGAGGAAGAACGACGGCATCGAGTACAGCGTGAAGGCGACGGCCGTGACGGTGTAGTCGGAGATGCTGTTGCGCTTGTACGCCTGCCAGATGCCGACCGGGAACGACAGCAGGATGGCCAGGGTGATCGCCGCGCCCGACAGGTAGGCGCTGCGCAGCAGGTTCTCCTTGATGAGGGCGGCGACGCTCTGGCCCTCCTTGTAGGAGTAGCCGAGGTTGCCCTGCACCAGTTGACCCACGTAGCGGATGTACTGGATGTAGATCGGCTTGTCGTAGCCGTGTGTGCTGTTGAACGCAGCGACCGCCTGCGGGGTGGCGCGGAGCCCGAGCACCGCACGGCCGGGCGAGCTCGCGATGACGTGCAGCAACCCGAAGGTGATCATCGTGACGCCGATGACGACGATCAGCGCCGCTATGAGCCGCTTGATGATGTAGATGGTCACGCCGGCCGCCTTCTGTCACAAAGGGGAATGCGCCGGCCCCGACCGATCGGTCGGGGCCGGCGGCGGGCCCTACCTGGATGCTCGCTACCCGCTACTTCAACAGGTACCAGTCCTGGGGGGTCCAGGTGTACTGCGTCATGTTGAGGAAGCCGTTGGCCGGGCCGCCCACCTTCTTGCTCACCGCCCAGATGAGGTCGGGGTTCGGGAGGAACAACACCGGGAGGTTGCTGGTCAGGTACGACGCCTCGTTGGACACGGCCGTCGGGTTGGCGCCTGACACGGAGTTCTTGATCAGGGTGTTGGCCGTCGGGCTGTTGTAGAAGCCGAGGTTGTACGTGCCACCGAGGTTGAACAGCGACTGGGTGGTCGGGTACAGGCTGTTGGTGAAGCCACCGAAGTTGACCATCGCCCACTTGTTGATGTAGGTCGGGGCGCTCGGGTCGTTGTCCTGGGCGATCAGGTTGTTGAACGTGTTGGACTTGAGGCTGATCTCGATGCCGACCTGCTTGGCCGCCGATGCGAAGGCGATCGTCTGCTGGCCGAGCACGGTCGGGGAGTTGCCGTAGTCCTCGTTCCAGGCGAGCGGCGTGCCCGCCGGGATCCCGGCGCCGCACTGGTTGGCCCCGCTGCCGGCGTTCTTGCACACCGTCTGGCCGCCCGGCTTGACGCTCCAGCCGTGGCTCGACAGCAGGCTGGCGGCAGCCGAGGTGCTGTATGGGTAGGGGTTGGTGGTGGCGTTGGCAGGGGCGTACGGGCTCTTGGGCAGCGACGGGATCGGACCGTAGCCCTGCGCCGCGGCGCCCTTGAAGATGCCCCGCACGTAGCCGGCCTGGTCGACCAGGTGGGCGAGCGCCTGGCGGATGTAGAGCTGGGAGATGATGCTGTTGAAGTGGCCGGTCTTGTCGGCGAAGTTGAAGAACATCCCCTCGAAGCCGAAGTCGGGCATGCCGTACACGTTGTAGCTGCCCGAGATGCGGGAGACCTCCGGCAGGTTGCTGAAGCCAACCGGACCGATGTCGAGCGTGCCCGCCTGCAGGGCGTTGAAGACCGTCTGGTTGCTGGTGAAGGTCTCGACCGAGAGCACCGAGTACCGGGCCTTCTGCGGGCCTGAGAAGTCCGGGTTGGGGGTCATCGTGTAGGCGCCGGTCGTGGGGTTGAAGCTCTGCAGGACCATCGGGCCGTCTGAGATCTTCCACAGCGGGTTGGTAGCGAACGTGGAGACGTTCTTGGCCTGGCTGTTGAGGTAGTTGTAGATCGCCTTGGCGTCGGCCGGGTTGGTGTACGGCAGCTGCTTTCCTCCGGCGCTCGACACCGCCCACTGGGGCGGCATGGCGTAGACGAGGTCGAGCTGGTCGTTGGTGAAGTACCCAGGGTTGTACGCCTTGGTCAGCTGCAGGGTCAGCGTCTGGCCCGAGGCCGTGGCGCTCTTCACGTTGTCGGGGAAGAAGCCCGGCGTGTAGTTGCTGAAGTTGGCGGCGTTGTTCTTGCCCTTGACGGCTGCCTTGAGCACGTCGATGAACTCGACGACGTTCGCCGCCGTCACCGGGGTGCCGTTGGACCACTTCCAGGGCTTGATCGTGATCGTGACGGTCTTGTTGCCGTTGCTGTAGACCGGCTGGTTGGCGATGCTCAAGGAGTTGTCGATCTGCACGGTGGCGCCCTGCGGCGACCAGTAGATCGGCTGGTTCATCAGGTTGATGAAGTCGTAGGTCGTGTAGACGCTCGCCAGGGCCGCAGGCGTGATCGGCATGATGTAGGTGGGCGTCGAGGTCTTCAGCTGGCCGACCGTGATCGTCCCGCCTGTGGTCGGGGTGCCGACCTTGGGGAGGGTGCCGTAGAGCCCGGCCAGGTGGGCGGCGCCGCTGTTGCCGCTGGTGGTGGGCTTGGCGCCAGAGGTGCCGCTCGGGCTCTTGTTGGCGGCCGGGGTGGAGCCGCCGCAGGCTCCGAGGACCAGGGCAAGGGCGCCGGCGGTTGCGCCGGCGGCCAGCCACCGGGAACGGCGCCGGATGGAACGGGGCGGCTTCACGCCGCTGTCGGGCAGGTGCCCGTTGAGACTATCCACGAGTCGAGACCCTCCTTGTCTCCCAACCGGCCGGCGGCTCAGTTGGCATATCACGGTGAAAACACATGTGGCCCGTTGGTTTCGAGACCATCGCAGCTCCTCCCCCCATCGTCGCCCTACTGGAGCCGGATCGCCAGGATGGTCGTCGTGAACGCGAAAGCGATCGCGCAGGCCACGGTGGCCCGGTCAAGGTTTCGCTCGGCGACCGTCGAGCCGGCCGCAGCCGCCCCGAGCCCGCCGCCGAACATCTCCGAGAGCCCACCCCCCTTGCCGCTGTGGAGCAGCACGAGGAAGATCAGCGCTGCCGAGACGATGACATGTACAACGATGATCACCGCCGTCAACATCTGCGACCCAACCTCCTCTGGTCGGCTCCGTGGTTGACCTTGTGGACAACCGGGGTTCACGTTAGCAGTGCCCGTCCCAGGTTTCGAGACGCGCGCTGTGGATGGTAGCGACGTCTGGAACAGATGTAACAGCGCGCGGCCGGCGCATGGCGCCGGCAGTTGGGCCGCTGGCGGGTCTCAGCCGGCGGCGCCGACGATGGCGGCGAAGCCGTCCGGGTCGAGGCTTGCGCCGCCGACCAGGGCGCCGTCCACGTCGGGGCCGGCCAGGAGCTCGGCGGCGTTGCCGGCGTTGACCGAGCCGCCGTACTGGACGCGCACGCCTGCCGCCGCGTCCGCACCGCAGCACTCCCCGACCGCCGAGCGCAACGCAGCGCACACCGCCTGGGCGTCGTCGGGGGTGGCGTTGCGCCCCGTTCCGATCGCCCAGACCGGCTCGTAGGCGACGGCCAGGCCGGCGACGGCAGCGGGGTCGACACCATCCAGCGCCGCCCGCAGCTGACCGACGACCACATCGTGGGTGTGCCCGGCGTCGCGCTGCGCGAGGGTCTCGCCGACACAGCAGATCGGCGTCATGCCCGCCCGGAGGGTCGCCCGCAGCTTGCGGGCGACCATGTCGTCGGTCTCGCCAAAGTGCTGCCTGCGCTCGGAGTGACCGACGATCACGTAGCGGACGTTGAGCTTGGCGAGCATCACGGGGCTCACCTCGCCTGTCCACGCCCCCTTCTCCTCCCAGTGCACGTCCTGGGCGCCGAGGGCGACCGGGATCTCGTCGGCGTCGATCACGGTCTGCACCGACCGCAGGGCGGTGAAGGCGGGGTGCACGCTCACGTCGACCGCCTGGCGGTCCGTGCGGTCCAGGGCGTAGGACAGCTTCTGGATCACCTGGATCGCCTCCAGGTGGGTGAGGTGCATCTTCCAGTTGCCCGACACGAGCGGGCGGCGGCCGGTCATCCTGCCGTGCCGGCGCGCTCGCGCCCGGCCGCCCGGCGTAGGGCAGCCAGCCCGGGGAGGTCCCCGTGCTCGAGGAGCTCGAGGGAGGCACCGCCCCCGGTGGAGACGTGGTCGACCCGGCCGGCGAGGCCGAAGCGGGCCAGGGCGCTGGCGCTGTCGCCGCCGCCGACGACGGTGAACGCCCGGCTCGCCGCCACCGCCTCCGCCACCGCCCGGGTGCCCGCCGCGAAACGCGGGTCCTCGAACACCCCCATCGGCCCGTTCCAAAAGACGGTGGCGGCCGCTTCGACGGCGTCGGAGAAGTCCGCCGCCGTGCCTGGGCCGATGTCGAGCCCGGTCCACCCGTCGGGCACGTCGCAGCCGACGTGGCGCACCTCCCCCGCCGCCGGCTGCCCCGCTCCCCATGTCCCGCCCGGGGACAGGACGGTCAGGTCGCCTGGGAGCAGGATCGCCTTGCCTGAGGCGAGCAGCCTTGCGCAGTCGTCGACCCGCTCCGCCTCGAGCAGCGACGCCCCCGTCGAGTGGCCCTCGGCAGCGAGGAACGTGAAGCACATGCCCCCGCCGACTACCAGCGTGTCCACCCGCCCTGCCAGGGCGGCGAGCAGGCCGATCTTGTCGCTCACCTTGGAACCGCCGAGCACCGCCACGAAGGGCCGGGCAGGGCCGTCGAGGAGCGACGAGAGGACCTCCACCTCGCGCGCCAGTACACGGCCGGCAGCCGACGGTAGGTGCTGCGGCGGCCCGACGATGGAGGCGTGCGCCCGGTGGGCCGCCCCAAAGGCGTCGTCGACGTAGAGGTCCTGGCCATCGATCAGCCGCTCGACGAAGGCCGGATCGCCCGCCTCCTCTCCTGGGTCGTAGCGGAGGTTCTCGGCGACGGACACCCGTGAGGTGCCTGCGCCGGCGCCGGCCAGCAGCTCCTGCAGGCGGGCACGTACCGGCGCCACGTCGTAACGAGGGTCGACCCGCCCCTTGGGGCGGCCGAGGTGGGTGCAGACGGTGACGTGGGCCGCCCCGCGGTCGAGCAGCCACGTGAGCGTCGGCAGCGTCGCCCGGATCCGCAGGTCGTCGGTGATGCGGCCGCCGGCGATCGGGACGTTGTAGTCGGCCCGCACCAGCACCCGCGACCCGGATGGGTCGGGCAGGTCCTCCAGCTGCGGCAGGTCCATCGCCAGGCCGCCTCGGTCAGCCGGCCGACCGGCCGGCGAGGGCCACCAGGTCCACGGTGCGCGAGGAGTAGCCCCACTCGTTGTCGTACCAGCCGAACACCTTGACCATCGACCCCATCGCCGTCGTGAGGAGGCTGTCGAAGGTGCACGAGGCGGGCGACCCGACGATGTCGGAGGACACGATCGGCTCGTCGGTGTAGACGAGCACGCCCGACAGCGGGCCGTCCCCGGCGGCCGAGCGGAAGGCGTCGTTGACCTCCTCGGCGGTCACCTCCCGCCCGAGGATGGCGGTGAGGTCGGTGATGGACCCGTCCGCCACCGGCACCCGCAGCGCCGAGCCGTCCAGGCGGCCCTGCATCGAGGCCAGCACCAGCCCGGTGGCCCGGGCGGCCCCGGTGGACGCAGGGACGATGTTGACGCTCGCGGCGCGGGCCCGGCGCAGGTCACGGTGGGCCAGGTCGAGCAGGTTCTGGTCGTTGGTGAAGGCGTGGACGGTCGTCATCAACCCCTTCTCCAGGCCGAAGGCGTCGTCGAGGACCTTGACCATCGGCACGAAGCAGTTGGTGGTGCACGAGGCGTTGGACACGACCCGGTGGGCCGCCGGGTCGAAGGTGTCGTCGTTGACGCCGACTACGAAGGTGGCGTCGACGTTGGTGGCCGGCGCCGAGATGACCACGTAGGACGCCCCGGCGTCGAGGTGGCCGGCAGCCTTCTTGCCGTCCGTGAACCTCCCGGTCGACTCGACGACGACGTCGACGCCGAGCTCCTTCCACGGCAGGTCCTCCGGGGCCTGGCCGCTGAAGACGCGGATGGCGCTGCCGCCGACGGTGATCGACTCGTCGTCGTGGCCGACCGCGACGCCGAGCGTCCCGTGGGTCGAGTCGTAGCGGAGGAGGTGCGCTGCGGTGGCCGTCGGCATGATGTCGTTGACGGCGACGACCTCTATCTCGGGGCGACCGAAGGAGGCACGTAAGAAGTTGCGCCCGATGCGGCCGAACCCGTTGATCCCCACACGAACCGACATGGACTGCCTCCCGTCTCCGTCGACCAGGCCACGAGACTACCGGCACCGGCCTCGGGCCGGTCCCATCCACGTCAGCCGGGATCATGCACCGGGAGGTCCTGGAGGGTGGCTGGCTGGCTGGCGGGCGGCGGGCGAGATCAATGCCCGACGTCGCGGTGGTGGACCGCAGGGTCGTAGCCGCGCTCGCGGATGCGGGCCGCCAGGGCCTCGACCAGCGCCACCGACCGGTGGTGGCCGCCGGTGCAACCGACCGCGATCGTCAGGTAGGCCTTGGCCTCCTTGTCGTAGGCGGGCAGGAGGAACCCGAGCAGGTCGTCGACCCGCTCGACGAACTCCTTGGCCGCCTCCTGGCCGAGCACCCAGTCGCGGACCGGCGGGTCGAGGCCGGTGAGGGGGCGCAGCTCCTCGATCCAGTGCGGGTTGGGAAGGAAGCGGGCGTCGAAGAGGGTGTCGACATCCCGGGGCACGCCGTGCTTGAAGCCAAATGACAGGACCGTCACCCGCATCGTCTCGGCGTCGGTGTCCGTGAACAGCTCGACGAGCCTCTCACGCAACTGGTTGACGTTGGTCTCGCTCGTGTCGACGACGATGTCGGCGAGCTCGCGTATCGGCCGCAGCCACTCCCGCTCGATGCGGATGGCGTCGGTCACGCCCTCCCGGCCGACGGGGTGCCGGCGGCGGGTGCCCTCGAAGCGGCGGACCAGCACCTCGTCGGACGCCTCCAGGTACAAGACCCGCACCCGGGCACCGCCGTCCCGGAGCTGGTCGACGGCGCCCTCGAGGTCGCCGAGCTGGGCGGCGTCGCGCCCGACGACGAGGGCGATGCGGTCGGTGCCCGGGCCCGGGCGGGCGGTGAGCTCCGCGACCTTGCCGATCAGGGCGGTCGGCATGTTGTCGATGACGAACCATCCGAGGTCCTCGAGGGTGGCGGCGGCCTGCGAGCGCCCCGCCCCGGACATGCCGGTGATGATCAGGTACTCGACCACACCCGCATTGTGGCACCCCCTCCGGCTCCGGCGGCCGGTATCAGCCCGGCTTGCCCGCCCGCAGCACGAGCAGCCGGGGGATCGTCGCCGCCTGGGCGTACTCCTCCGCCAGCGCCACGAAGCCGGGTGGGGGTGCGGGCTCCTCCATGCCTGTCACGACCAGGCCGGCGGCGACGATGCCGTTCACGTAGCGGGACAGGGGCCGGTGGATGAAAGGGATCCACACGTCCTTCGCCACCTCCTCCACCCGGCTGTCCTCGACCAGGTACGGTCCGATCCGCCAGTACTGCTCGCCGAGGATCGTGTCGTCGATCCACCCGGAGTCGGGCGCCTGCAGCAGCGGGTGGTTGAGCAGGAGGACGAACGTGCCCCCGGGCGCCAGGACCCGGCCGACCTCGCCGAGCGCCGCGTCCAGCTCCTCGACGTGCTCGAGGACGAGGCAGGCCACCACGGCGTCGACCGCCCCGTCGCGGAGGGGCAGGCGGGCGGCGCCGGCGCGGGCCAGGCCGACGCCACCGCCGCGGGCGGCCGCCAGCCTCAACTGCGCCCAGGTCGGGTCCACGCCGACGACCCGGTCCACGCCGGGGAGGGACCGGGCCAGGCGGCTGATCTGGCCCTCCCCGCACCCGACGTCGAGGACCCGGCGG
>JAJZJY010000104.1 GCA_021809885.1 Actinomycetes bacterium | reverse complement strand
GCTCGTGGGCCCGCCGGGCCGCCGGCGCCGTGCTGTCGGGGACGATGGACGACGGCGCCGCCGGGCTGCGGGCGATCCGGGCGACCGGCGGCCTGGCGATGGCTCAGGATCCGGCTGAGGCTGCCTTCCCGGGGATGCCCGGCGCCGCCATCGAGGAGGCCGACCCGCAGGTCGTGGCCCCCGTGGACGAGCTCGTGCAAAGCTTGGCCGAGTGGGCGGCGGCGCTGCCCGGAGTACCGGAGGTGGACGAGGCCATGGTCGACGACGACCGCTCGCAGGACGACGTCACCCCCTTCACCTGTCCCGATTGCGGCGGCACGCTGTTCCTCGACGCGACCTTCGGGGCGCAGCAGCTGCGATGCCGTGTCGGCCACGCCTTCTCCGCCCAGTCCCTGATGGCCGGCAAGCGCGACGCGCTGGAGGCCACGCTGTGGGCGGGCGTGGTCGCCCTGCACGAGCGCGCCGAGCTGTCCGCCCGGATCGAGCAACGGTTCCGCCGCCACGGCATGCTGGAGCGAGCGGCCAAGTACCACGCCGCCGAGCGGGTCAGCCGTGAGCGCGCCGAGACGCTGAGGGAGATGATCCCCGAGTTGCTCTCCGACCCGATGCACCACGACTTGGCGGAGGACCCGCATGGCGACGCCCCCGCACGACGGTGAGCTCGAGCGGCTGCTCGACTACCTGCACGAGCGGCGCTACTTCGACTTCCGCGGCTACAAGCGGGCGAGCCTCAGCCGACGCATCTTCAAGAGGATGCAGGCGGTCGGTGCCGAGGACTACGGGCGGTACATGGAGATCCTCGAAGCCAACCCGGGCGAGTTCGTCCAGCTGTTCGACTCCATCCTGATCAACGTCACGGCGTTCGTGCGCGATCGCGACGCCTGGGACGTGTTGGCACATCGCGTCGTTCCCGAGATCGCCTCGTCCAAGGAGCCCCACGAACCGATCCGCGTCTGGTCGGCTGGCTGCGCCTCTGGGGAGGAGGCCTACAGCCTGGCGGTGATCTTCGCCGACGCCCTCGGCGAGGACCGGTTCCGGCGGGTGGTGAAGATCTACGCCACAGACGCCGACGGCGACGCTCTCGTCCAGGCCCGCCACGGCCGCTACCCGGAGCGGGATCTGGCCGCCGCCTTCGGTGAGGAGCGAACCGGGCGCTTCTTCGAGCTGGAGGGCAGCGTCGGCACCATGCGTGGCGACCTGCGCCGGGCCCTGATCTTCGGTCGCCACGACCTGGGTCAGGATCCTCCGATCTCGCGCATCGACCTGATGGTGTGCCGCAACACGCTCATGTATTTCACCGCCGAGATGCAGCGCAGGGTGCTGGGAAGCTTCAACTTCGCCCTCAACCCGGGGGGATACCTCTTCCTCGGCAAGTCCGAGGCCCTCGTGACACGCACCCACCTCTTCGAGGTGGTCGACCTGCACCAGCACATCTTCCGCAAGGACCACAACAGCGCCCGGGCGGTCTCCGCCTCCCCCCAGAAAGCCACCAGGACCGCCGAGCGCGCCGCGCCTGGCCCCGAGCCGGCGTTCGAGCAGGCGCCGTTTCCCCAGCTAGTCGTCGACATGGACGGCAACGTGGTCCAAGCCAACCGGCTGGCACGACGGCTGCTGGGCTTGGGCACCAACGACGCCGGGCGCGACCTGCGCTCGTTGCCTGACACGATGGTGCCCGGCGACCTGGCCGCCATCGTGGAGCGGGCCACCCGGGAGCGCCGCAGCGTGACCGTCGAGTACATCCCGAGCACGCACGGCGGCGAGTCGTCGCTCAGCTTCGACGTCCTCGTGGGCGCCTTCGACTCCCCGGAGGGCGGGGCGAGCGTCGTATGGATGGACGTGACACGCTTCCAGCACCTGCGCGACGAGTTGGAGGAGTCCCGCCGGGAGCTGGAATCGGCGTACGAGGAGCTGCAGTCGGCGGTGGAGGAGCTGGAGACCACCAACGAGGAGCTCCAATCCACGGACGAAGAGCTCGAGACGATCAACAACGCCCTGCGGGAGCAAACCACCGAGGTGGAGGAGCTCAACCACTTCCAGGATGCCGTCCTCTCCGGCCTCCGCTCGGCGGTGGTCGTGCTCGGCACCGACATGGATGTGCGGGCATGGAACCGCCAGGCCCAGGACCTGTGGGGCCTGCGGAGCGACGAGGTGATCGGGCAGCACTTCCTCAACCTGGACATCGGCCTGCCGGTGGACCAGTTGCGGGGGATGATCCGCGATGTCACCGCCGGACGGGTCGACTCGGGGAAGGCCGAGGTCGAGGCTGTCAACCGACGTGGGCGGCGCGTCACCTGCGCTGTGTACGCCGCCCCGCTCACGACCGGCGAGAGGGCCGACGGCGTGATCCTGATCATGGACGCGGGCCCCGTCCACGACGGCGCCGGCACGGCTGCCGCCGCCGAGAGCGAGGAGCCTGCCTAGCGCTGGGCACGCTGGCGCATCGCAGCCTATCCTCGGCAGTGGTGGCCGACTCCTTGCGATCAGCGGGGCAGCAACGGGTGCACTCGGCGCAGGAACGCCTCGTCGTGGCGCTGAAGCGAGCGGCGGCGACGCACAGGCGGGCGGCGGATCTCTTCGCAGCGCACGGCAAGGCGTCCGCCGCCGACCAGCAGCGGCTGCTCGCCGAGGAGGCGGCACGCCGCGCCGACGCCGTACGTCGGCTCGTCGCGCCAGCGGGAGGGCCACCGACGGGGTTCGAGGTCCTCACCGCTCCGGCCCACCGGTCCTCCCGACCCACCGACCGCGTGTCCGACGCCCGCGCCGTGCTGGCCGGTATGGACATGCTGGGGGTCAGGCTCCCCGATCTGTGGCTCGCACATGTCGGTCTCGGCGGCTCGCTCACCCCTGAGGAGGTCGGCGGCTTCCTCGCCGGGCGGGCCGGGCTCGACTCCGGGGAATATGACATCCTGGTCCTCGCACTCAACGAGCTGTTCGGCGATTGGGGCGTCGACCACCCGGTGCCGTACGCCGGGGAGGAATGAAGGCGGCGGGCACAACCGCCGGGGCAGGCACCCGCTGGGGTTGACCGGCATGACGGTGAGGGGCAGGTTGCGCTAGCCATGGACCATCGCCAACCCCGCCGCCACCGCCGTCGCCTCCCCGAGCCGGGGAAGCCAGCCCGGCTGGTGGCCACGCCCGGCGGTCGTGGTCTGCCTCCTCACTGCGCTCGCCATCGCCCATGCCGTGGTCGTCGGCACCCGGTACCACGTCGGCTCCTTCGACGACGATGCCGCCTACCTGTACATGGCCCGGGGCCTGGCACGCGGTGTCGGGTTGTCGGGCAGGCTGCCCAATGGCTACCCGCTGCTCCTCGACTACCCCGTGGGATACCCGGCCTTGCTCGTGCCACTGCTGCTGCTCCTCGGCTCCGGGCACGGGTTCCTCGCCCAGCGGGCCCTGTCGGTCGTGTGCACCGCCGCGCTGCTGCCGCTCACCTGGGTGTGGCTTCGCCGTCGTGGGATCGGCGAGCGGCCGGCAGCGGCCGTGCTCGGCCTGCTGGCGGTCAATCCGGTTATCGCCACCTTCGGGAGCATGGTCACTCCCGACGTGCCCTTCGCAGTCGCATTCCTCGGGCTCCTGCTGGTGACCGAGACGTGGTGGCACTCCGCCCGTGCCTGGTCGCCCTGGGCGGTGCTCACCGTGGTGCTCCTCGCCGGCACCGTGTGGTTGAAGGAGGCCGGGCTGGGGATGGCCGCCGGGCTGGTGGTGTGGCTGCTCTGGTGCAGGCGGTGGCTGCGTGGTGCCCTCGCCGCCGCCGGCACGGCCGTCCTCCTCCTGCCCCTTCTCACTGCCCGGGTGGCAGCGCACGTCCCCGTAGCCGGTGCGCGCTACACCGCCGAGATCGGCCACAACATCGGCGGCGGGATCCTCCACCGGCTCGTCGTGCTACCGGCCGGCGCCGCCCAGCTGGTGTTCTACGCCGTCTACGCCGGTGTGACACCCGTGGACAGCCCGCTCTCGGACCACCTAGCGGCGCTCGTGGTCTTCGCCGGCGTCGCCTCCGCCGCAGCGGCCCTCTTCTGCACGGTCGGAGCGGTCACCTGGATCCGGCGCTACGGCTCACGCGACCCGGTGGCGTGGCTCGTCGCCGCCTACGCGCTCGAGTGCATCGCCTACCCGTATGTCAACGAGCGCCGGACCTTGCTGGTCGTGCCCGTGCTCACGGCCTGGTACGTCCTCGGTGCCGTCGCCACCGGTCGCTGGCTGGTCGGTGCCGCACGGCGGCGGGGCTGGGCGGACCCGGAAGTGTGGCACCGCCGCTTGGCTGTGAGCGCATACGTCGGCGCCGCCCTGCTGCTCGTGCAGTTCCCGACGGAGTACCGCGAGACGATCGGGCACTCCACGTCCCGACCGGCGGGTTCCCCGTACATGACGCTGCTCTCGCGCCTCGGACCGAGGGGAGCCCGCGTCGAGACCGACTACCTCTGGACGACGGCCCTCCTGACCGGTCACCCCGGGGTGAAGGGTGCGTTCTACGCGACCTACGGACGCTGCAGCCCCTCGGCAGCGCTCGACGCCGTCCGGAGGGACCGCGCCGCCTACGGGATGGTCGCCGCCTTCAACGGCCACTCGCTCGACGACGCCTGCCTGGCTCGCCTCGCCGGAACCGAGCCGTGGTCGGTGGTGCTGCTCCACACCCCCCGAGACGACGCCACCGTCGTCGAGTACCTCGGACCGGGCACGGTGCACCCCCGGCTGCGCCCCCTGCTCCGGGTTGCACGAGCCGGCCGCGAGCGGGTGTGGCAGCTCCCGGCCGGAGCGCGGGTGACCCAGGTCAGTGTGGGCGCATCCGACAGCGTCGACATCCGGCTGCGGGTCGCCGGCCGGTGGCGGACCGTCGCCCGCCGCCGGCATCCGAGCCCCTGGACGCTCGTGGCGCTGGCCCGGGCCACGCCGGCCACGGCCGTAGCCGTGGCCGGCAGCGCCGTGAGCGAGCTCGTAGTCCTCGGCACCACCCCGTCACCCTGAGGAGGATCACACCATGCCATTGCACCGCGGCTTCGCCACCGGACCGGCTGCCGGCCGTCACACCAACCCCCTTGTGACCGCTGCCAACCCGGTACTCGGCGCCGACGTCTCCCCACCCGTCCACCGCCTCCACGCCGGGCCAGTACCTCCCGACGTCGCCTACCAACTCGTCCACGACGAACTGCTGCTCGACGGCAACGCCCGCCTCAACCTGGCCACGTTCGTCACCACCTGGATGGAGCCGCAGGCGGCCAACCTCATGGCGGAGTGCGCCGAGAAGAACATGATCGACAAGGACGAGTACCCCCAGACGGCGGCGCTCGAGCAGCGTTGCGTGTCGATCCTCGCCCACCTCTGGCACGCGCCGCACCCGGAGCATGCCGTCGGCTGTTCCACCACCGGCTCGTCGGAAGCATGCATGCTCGGGGGACTGGCGTTGAAGCGCCGGTGGATGCGGCGCCAGCCCGACGCCGGGCGGGAAGGGCGGCGGCCAAACCTCGTCATGGGCGCCAACGTCCAGGTCTGCTGGGAGAAATTCTGCAACTACTGGGAGGTCGAGCCCCGGCTGGTGCCGATGGAGGGCGACCGGTTCCACCTCGATGCCGAGTCTGCTGTCGCCCGCTGCGATCAGGACACGATCGGCGTGGTCGGCATCATGGGCTCGACGTTCGACGGCAGCTACGAGCCCGTCTCCGAGCTCGCCGCCGCCCTCGACGACTTGGAGGCGCGCACCGGCATCGACGTCCCCGTCCACGTGGACGGGGCGTCGGGGGCGATGGTCGCCCCCTTCCTCGACCCGGACCTCCCGTGGGACTTCCGCCTCCCTCGGGTGGCGTCCATCAACACCTCGGGCCACAAGTACGGCGGCGTGTACCCGGGGGTCGGCTGGGTGGTGTGGCGCTCGGAGGAGGCCCTGCCCGAGGAGCTGGTCTTCAGGGTCAACTACCTCGGGGGCGACATGCCGACGTTCTCCTTGAACTTCTCCCGTCCGGGCGCCGAAGTCGTAGCGCAGTACTACCTGTTCCTGCGGCTCGGGTGGGAGGGCTACGCGGCCGTCCAGCGGGCCAACCGGGAGGTCGCCATGACCCTGTCGGCGGAGATCGAGGCACTCGGACCCTTCCGGCTCCTGACCAGCGGCGACCAGCTGCCTGTCTTCGCCTTCACGACCGCCGGGGAGGTGAGCAGATGGAACGTGTTCGACGTCTCACGACGCCTCCGGGAGCGGGGGTGGCTCGTGCCGGCCTACACGTTCCCGGCCGACCGCCAGGATCTCAGCGTGCTGCGCGTCGTCGTCCGCAACGGGTTCTCCCACGACCTGGCGTCCCTGCTGGTGGCCGACGTCCGCCGGCTGCTCCCGGAGCTCGACCGCCAGGGCGGCCCGCTGCAACTCCCGGAGGAGGCGACCACCTTCCACCACTGACGCTGGTAACCCGGTCCGCCGTCGAGGTGCAGGCAACGCTCCGGCCCCGGCGTGGCGGCAGGGCGCGTAGCGTCGCCGGCATGCGGGTTCCGGTCGCACCCTTCGGCCGCACAGGTCACGACAGCAGCCGGGTTGTCTTCGGCGGCGCCGCCCTGTCCCAGGTGAGCGTCGAGCAGGCCGCCATGGTCCTGGAGGTCCTCGATGACCACGGCATCAACCACCTCGACACGGCGGCGAGCTACGGGGACAGCGAGCTACGCATCGCCCCGTGGCTCGCCGGGCGGCGCGCCGACTTCTTCCTGGCGACGAAGACCGACCAGCGGCGAGGCAGCGAGGCGCGTGCTCAGCTCGAAGTGTCCCTGACCCGCCTGGGGGTCGACGGGGTCGACCTGATCCAGCTCCACAACCTCGTCGAGGAGGACGAGTGGCAGGCGGCCTTCGCTCCGGGCGGGGCGGTGGAGGCGCTGGCAGCCGCCCGGGAAGAGGGGCTGGCCCGGTTCATCGGCGTGACTGGACATGGCCTGCGCATCGCCGCCATGCACCGCAGGAGCCTCGAGCGCTTCCCCTTCGACAGCGTCCTCCTGCCCTACAGCTGGGTCCTGTTGCAGGACCCCGCCTACCGGGCCGACGTCGAGGACCTCCTCGGGACCTGCGCCGAGCGCGGCGTCGCCGTGCAGACGATCAAGTCGGCGGCGCGACGGCGCTGGCGGTCGGACGGGGAGGACCAGCCCAGCTGGTACGAGCCCATCGACGAACCCGATGCCCTCGCCCGGTCGGTGCGGTGGGTGCTGTCGCACGAGCAGCTGTTCGTCAGCTCCTCGAGCGACACCGCGGTGTTGCGGGCCATGCTCGAGGCGTCCGCCTCGACGGAGCCGCCACCCACCGACGCCGAGCTGGCCGGTGACGTGGCGCGCCTCGGCATCGAGCCGCTCTTCGACGGCGACCGCCTCGAGCGCATCTGAGGTGCCCCCAACCGGCATCGCCGTCGTCGGCGCCGGCTACGTCGGCCTCACCACCGCAGCCTGCATGGCCCACCTCGGCAACCGCGTGATCTGCGCTGACGTGGACGCCCGGAAGGGTGCAGGCACCTCCGCCACGCCGGCGCCACCGTGACCGCCTACGACCCCACCCAGAAGGAGGCACTACCGGGCATCGAGGTGGTGACCGATCCCTACGACGCCTGCAGCGACGCCAGCGTCCTCGTGGTGCTGACCGAGTGGGACGAGCTCCGCTGGCTCGACCTAGGCGTGGTGCGGACCCGCATGACCTCACCGCAGATCGTTGACGCGCGTGGCGTGATCGAACCGGCCGCCGCCCGCCGGGCTGGGTTCGGCTTCGCTGCCGTCGGTCTGCCATGAGGACGGAGCGGGCCTTCGTTTCCGGCGGTGCCGGCCTCGTGGGCTCCAACTGTGCCGGGCGCTCCTGGCCACCGGCATGGAGGTGGTATGCGTCGACAACCTCTCGACGTCGGACGGATCCAACCTGGACGACCTGGACGACCTGGACGACCTGGTCGGCCCCGCCTCCCCGCGGGACTACGCCTCGAGCTGGCCGAGCTGGTTGTCGCCGTAACCGGGTCCGGGTCGCCGATTCGATCTGCCCCCTCCTTCAGCTCGGCTCGGCTGGTGTGAGCACGCCGGCGCGCAGCAGGAAGAGGGTGACCTCGCCGCCGTCGGTCGGATGGGTCACCTCGATGCGGCGATCGCGAGGGCCGAGATCGTCGGGCTCGAGGCAGCGGGCGGCGAGAGCGGCGGTGACGAGCAGCTCGCCCTCCGCCCGCACCTCCGGGCCGGAGCCTGGCAGGCTCTCGATGACGATCCAATCCGATCGAGCGGGTCGCGCCGGAGGGTGCTCGCCGGCCGGCGCGGGGGGAGCCACGATGATCCGCCGGCGGCGTGCGGACGGGGCAGCCCAGCGTCGTCCCCGCTGGTCGGTACGACGACGGCGCGGCACCGGGGCGAGGGTGCTGTAGCCGCCGGGGCGCCGGGGCGTGCCCCGGTGCCGCTCGGACAGAACACCCCAGGTCAACACCGCGGCCGCGAAGATCCAGCAGATCGCAAACCCGACGATGTCCGCGGCGCCCACGCTTCCCTCCTCCCGTCGGCGGTGCTGCCAATCATGACACTTGCGGGCGCTCTCGCCAACCGGGTGGTGCAAATCCGTAGCCGAGGTGGCCGGTGTCGTTGAAGCCGCGGATCACCCAACGGTCCCCGATCACGAACAGGTGGGAGATCGAGGCGTTGTCCGCGCCGACGAATGCAAACGGCCGCGACCGGGCGGCATGGGCCAGCACCGCCCCGACGACGCCGCCGTGGGTGAAGACGACCACCTGCTCGTCGGGGTGGCGAGCTGCGATCCGGCCGATGGCAGCCCGCACGCGGCGGTCGAACTCCTCGGCTGGTTCGGCGCCGGGGATGGCATCCCACCGCTCCTCGGCGAGCACGGCCAGAGCGGTGGGGTGGCCCTCGGCGGCGTGCCGGCGGTAGGCGCCGCCCTCCCACTCGCCGAGGTGCACCTCGCGCAGGTCGGGCTCCACGCGCGGCGTGAGCGACAGGCGGGCGGCGAGCGGCGCTGCCGTCTCCACCGTCCGGCGGAGGTTGGTGACGTAGATGGCCGCGATGGGCTCGTCGGCGAGGCGGTCGGCCACCCGTCGCGCCTGGACCTGCCCGTCGGGGTGCAGGGGCGGGTCGCCCTGGCCGCCGACGAGGTCGAACGGGCGGTCCGCCCGGGCGGCGGCGGACTCGCCGTGGCGGACGAGCAGGATGGCCACCGCCCCCGAGGGCGCGCTCAACCGATGCTGGCGGTGCTCCTCCACGTCGCTCATCGCGCCAGCCTGAGGAGCGCCGGCGAGCGTGTCAAGCGGCGAGCGGAACCCCGCTGCGATGCCCCTCGAGCTTCCTCTTGATGCGCTGGAGGGCGTTGTCGATGGACTTGGCCCGCCGGCCGAGGCGCACGGCGATCTCCTGGTAGGAACGCCCCTCGGCGTACAGCTGCAGGACCTCCACCTCGAGGCTCGAGAGGCTGGCGGCGATCAAGCTGCGGAGGTCAGCGATGCGCTCCTTGGAGACGACATCGTCAGCCGGGTCGACAGCCCAGTGATCGGCGAGTAGCTCCTCGAAGTCGCGCTCAGCCGCTTCGTCGCCCGAGTGGGACGTCGACAGCGGCACGCAGTGGTTGAGCGGGCGGTGCTTGTACCGGGTCGCCGCCTTGATGGCGCTGATCACTTGACGGGTCACGCAGAGCTCGGCAAACGCACGGAACGAGCTCTGGTGATCGGGCCGGAAGTCCCTGACCGCCTTGTACAGCCCGATCAGGCCTTCCTGCTCGATGTCGTCGGCATCGGCGCCTACGAGAAAGTAGGTGCGAGCCTTGGAGCGGGCCAGCCGGCGGTAACGCCGGAGGAGGAGGTCGAGTGCTTCGGGCAGGCCCTGCTGGGCGCGGGCGGCCAGCTCCTCG
>JAJZJY010000103.1 GCA_021809885.1 Actinomycetes bacterium | reverse complement strand
GGTCAGTCAGCACCTCCTGGTAACCCGTCATGCCGGTGTTGAACACGACTTCTCCCAGCACCGTGCCGTCCCCGGCGAACGTCGCGCCGGGCCAGGTCGTCCCGTCCTCCAGCACCAAGAGCCCCCGCACGGGCGCCCCCTCCTTGCCGCCACGCAGCCCCGCCGGCGCGTCCGGCGTCTCGCAACGCCTCGTCGAACAGCCGTTGGAGCTCGTCGTGGAGACGGCCGGTCAGCTCGGTGACTGCCTTGCGGGAGACGCGCCCGGACTCGGAGCGGGCCGGTGGGTGTATCGGCCGGCCGACGACCGCAGCGATCCGCACGGGGCGTATGCCGCGGGATCCCTTGGGCATGGCCCACTCGCTGCCACCGATGCCTACCGGAACGATCGGCACGCCGGCCCGGGCGGCGACGAACACGGCTCCCTCGAACAGCGGTTGCACGACCGGCCCGGACTGGCGGGTGCCCTCGGGGTATAGCACGATGGGCTCGCCGGCGCGCAACGCCTGCTCGCTGATGCGCAACGCCTCGCGGTCGGGGGTGCCGCGGCGCACCGGGAATCCGCCGAGGGAGCTGAACAGACGCCCCGACCAGCGGTACGCCCACAGCTCCTCCTTGCCCATGAAGCGGATGCGTCGCCGCACGACGCATCCGGCCACGAGCGTGTCGATGTAGGAGCGGTGCACGGGTGCGAGCACGAACGGCCCGTGTCGGGGTACGTTCTCCCGGCCACGGACCCGGACGCGCCACACGACCCGGGCGAACATCTCGACGACACCCCGGGCGAACCCGTACCAGGCAATGGCGCCGGCGGAAGGGCTGGCGCCGGCGGACGGGCTGGCGCCGGCCGAGGAGCTGCCGCTTACCGGCCTGGTCCTGCCTCCGCCTACCGGCGGACCCATGTCCCCGCCCCCGCCGGCCTGCTCGCTCATGGCTCCTGCACCGCCACGAGGTCGAGCACCTGCTGCACGATGTCGTCCACCGGGCGGAGGGTCGTGTCGATCCGAACGGCGTCCGGCGCGACGTCGAGCGGGGAGACGTCACGGGTCGAGTCGGCGTGGTCCCGCCGGGCGATGTCGGCCGCGACCTGGTCGTAGTGGAGGTCGATCATCTCGCGGCTGCGGCGCAGCGCCCGCTCGCCGTCGTCGGCAGTGAGGTAGACCTTGACCGGCGCCTCGGGGAACACGACGCTGCCGATGTCGCGGCCTTCGATGACGCCGCCGCCGTGGGCCCGGGCCCACTCCCGCTGCCTGGCGACGAGCTCCTTGCGGACGTCGGGGTTGGCGGCCACGGTGCTCACGGCGCGGGTGACCTCCGGGCTTCGGATCTCGATGGTGGCGTCGGCGCCGTCGACCACCACTTGGTCGGCCACCTCGAGGGTGATCTCCCGGGCCAGTTCGGCTACGAGCGCGGCGTCTTCGGGGTCTATGCCGCGCCGGATGGCGGCGAAGGTCACCGCACGGTACATGGCGCCCGTGTCCAGGTAGTCGAGGCCGAGGCGCGCCGCCACGGCCCGGGCGACGGTGGACTTCCCCGAGCCGGCCGGCCCGTCGATCGCTACGACCCGCACCGCTTCAGAGCCTCCCCGAGCCCGACCCGTCGATCGCTACGACCTGCACCGCTGGAGGTCCTCCTCGAACCCCGGATAGCTGGTGGCGACGGCCTCCCAGCCGGTGATCGTGGCCCCGCCGGCACAGGCGAGGCCGGCGACGGCGGCAGCCATGGCGATGCGGTGGTCCCCGGCGGCGTCCACCCGGCCGCCAGGGAGCCGGCCGCCGGCTCTTCCCTCGCCGGCCCTTCCCTCGCCGGCCCTTCCCCCGCCGGCGCCGTCAACGACGAGGCCGTCGGGGCGCTCCTCGGCGGTCGCACCGAGTGCCCGGAGGGCGGCGACTGTCGTTGCTATCCGGTCGCTCTCCTTCACCCGGAGCTCACCGGCATCCCCAAACGTCGTCCTCCCCTCGGCGAACGCCGCCGCCACCGCCAGGACCGGGATCTCGTCGATGACATCGGGGACCTCCGCCCCCTCGACATCCGTACCGTGGAGGGCCGCCCAACGGACCCGTAGGGTGGCCGTCCGCTCGGCGGGGTCGGGGTCCTCGACGGTGATGTCCGCCCCCATCCTGCGCAGGACGTCGACGAAGCCGGTCCTGCCCGGGCCGAGGTACACGCGCTCGAGTGCGATGTCGCTGCCGGCGACGACGGAGGCGGCCACCGCCCAGAAGGCGGCGTGGGAGGGGTCCGCCGGCACCGCCACGTCCGCCGGCTGCAGCTCGCTCCGCCGGACGACCGCCCAGCCGCTCCCGTACTCGACGTCGGCGCCGAAGCGCTCCAGCAGCTCCTCGGTGTGCCGGCGGGTGGGGACCGGCTCCCGGACGGCGGTGTCACCTTCGGCGGCCAGGCCGGCCAGGAGCACGGCCGCCTTCACCTGGGCGCTGGCCACCGCCGGCTCGTGGTCGATCCCGACGAGCCCGCCTCCCCGCACCACGAGCGGCGGGTAAGCACCGTCGTGGCGCCCGTCGACGTGGGCGCCCATCTCCCGGAGGGGCTGGGTGACCCTTCCCATCGGGCGGCAGGCGACCGAGGCGTCCCCCTTGAGCACGGTGAGCCCCGGGCGGGCGGCGGCCCAGCCCGCCAGGAGCCGGATGCCCGTACCCGAGTTGCCGACGTCCACCACGTCCTGCGGCTCGTGGAGCCGGTCCGGGCCGCCGCGGATCACTGCGCTTCGGCCGCCGTCGGAGGAGGAGACGTCGGCACCGAAGGCGGCGATGGCCCGGGCGGTGTGGTGCACGTCGAGCCCTGTGGACAGGCCACGCAGCGTCGAGGTGCCGGCGGCGAGCGCGGCGAGCAGCAACACCCGGTGCGACACGGACTTGTCGCCGGGAACGAGGATCCGGCCACCGAGCCCGTTGGTGGCCGGGGCGACGGTCAGCTCGCTCATCCTTCCATCCTCTTCACCGACAGCCGGTAGCCCCGCCCGGTGAGGACCTCCCGAGCGAGCGGGACTGCCGCAGCGGAGACGACCAGGACGAGCACGCCACCGCCCTCGGCGGAGTGGGCGATCTCGATGTCGAAGACGTTGACGCCGACCTCGGCGAGGAGGGTGGTCACCTCGGCGAGCACGGCGGGGCGGTCGGGCACCGGGACGCGTACCTCGACGCTCTCACGCGGTGCCGGCGCCCCGACCGGGAGGTTGCGGCGGGCTTCGCTGGCACGCTCGAGGTGCTTGAGCAGTACGTCGCGGTCGGCGGCGGCGACGGTGCCGCGGACGTCGGCGAGGGAGTCGATGAGCGCGTCGAGGGCCGAGACGATCGCCTCGCGGTTGTCGCGGCACACGTCGGGCCAGATGCCCGGGTCGCCGGCGGCGACGCGGGTCATGTCGCGGAACCCGCCCGCCGCCATCCGCAGCAGCGTTCCGTGCTCGAGAGCGGAGTCGGCCGCGAGGTTCATGAGGGTGGCGGCGGTCAGGTGGGGCACGTGGGAGACGAGCGCTACGAGCTGGTCGTGGCGGTCCGGGGGGACGGCGACGACCAGGGCGCCGAGGCTCGCCGCCACGGACTGCACGAGCGCGTAGGCATCCGGTGAGGTCGTGGCGGTCGGGGTGAGCACCCAGGTCGCCCCTTGGAACAGGTCGGCGTCGGCGCCGTCGAGACCCTGTTGCTCGGAGCCGGCCATGGGATGGCCGCCGACGAACATCGGCTCGGGTAGCGCGGCGGCTATCTGGCCCTTGATGCCTGCGACGTCGGTGACGACGCTGCCGCCGGCGAGCGCCCGGCGGGCCACGCCGACCACCTCACCCGCCGGCGTTGCGACGAAGGTGATGGACGCCTGCGGGTCGTCACCGGCGGCGTCGAGGAGGCCGAGGGTGACGGCGTGCTCGGTCCGGGTGCGGTCGAGGTCACTGCCGGTGACGTGCCATCCCCGCGCCCGCAGGGCGGCCCCCACCGACGCGCCGATCAGTCCCGTCCCGATGACCTGGGCGCGGCGCGCGGCGGGGTTCACCGGCGTCGGGGGTGGATCGGCACGGCGGGCCAGGTTACTCCGGGCTGGTTGGGCTCCTGCCGGCCCCGGCCGTCCCCGCAGCGGGCCCTGGACCCGGGTCGGGGTCGGCGCCGGCGGCGGCCACCTCCAGGCGACGTACCTCGGCGGTCGTGAGCGGGCGCCACCGGCCCGGCGCCAGGGTCGGGTCCCGGAGCGGGCCGACGCGGACCCGCACAAGGCGGAGGACCGGGTGGCCGACCGCCGAGCACATGCGGCGCACCTGGCGGTTGCGTCCCTCGTGGATGGTGATGCGGAGCATCCCGGGTTGGGGCTGGGCGACGCGTGCCGGCGCTGTGATGCCGTCGTCGAGCGCGACGCCCTCCCGGAGCCGGCGCAGCTCGGCCGGCCGCAGGGTGCCGCCGTCGACGTGGGCGAGGTATTCCTTCTCGACCCCGAAGCGGGGGTGGGTGAGGCGGTGGGTGAGCTCGCCGTCGTTGGTGAGCAGCAGGAGACCCTCGGTGTCGGCGTCGAGGCGACCGACAGGGTGGACCCGGGGTTCGGCGGGGACGAGGTCCACGACGGTGGGCCGTCCTTCGGGGTCCGAGGCGGTCGTGACGACGCCGGCGGGCTTGTTGAGCAGGTAGTGGACGAGGCCGGGGCGGACGGAGACGGGTACGCCGTCGACGGCTACCCGGTCGCTGTCGGGGTGGACTCGGCGGCCGAGGCCGGCGGGCTGGCCGTTGACGGTGACCCGGCCGCCGGCGATCAGGCCTTCGCTGACGCGGCGGCTGCCGAGGCCGGCCCGGGCGAGGAGCTTCTGGAGCCGGACTCCCTCGTCGGCGCTGCTCATCCGTCGCTGTCCTCGAGGGTTTCTGCCGAAAGTGCGTCCCCTCCCGCTGCCGGATCCGCTCTGCCCTCCGGCCGAGCCGCGGCGGCGTCGGCACGCAACCCGAGCTCGAGGGCCTCAACCACCTCCGGGCCGGGCACGAACTGGCCGAGGGGGGGCAGCTGTGCGAGGGAGTCGAGGCCGAGGCGCTCGAGCAGCGTCCCGGTGGTGCCGTAGAGGACGGCCTGGCCTGGGCCGGGGTCGCGACCCACCTCGGCGATGTACCCGCGCTGCTCCAGGGTGCGCAGCACGCCGTCGGCGCTGACGCCCCGGATGGCCGCCACCTGCGCCCGGGAGATGGGCTGCTTGTAGGCGACGATGGCGAGCGTCTCGAGGGCGGCGGCGGACAGGCGGGCGTGCTGGCCCTCGAGGACGAACCGCTCGACGTAGGGGGCGAGGTCGGGGTGCGACTGGTAGCGGTAGCCGCCGGCGACCCTCACGATCGAGAAGCCCCGGTCCTCGGCTTCGTAGGAGGCCTGCAACTCGGCGCACAGCTCCTCCACCCGGGAGGGGGAGACCTCGAGCACCTGGGCGAGGAGGCCCGCCTCGATGGGGTGGTCGGCGACCATGAGGATCGCTTCGATGGCCCGCTGGCTCTCGCTGGCCATCAGCCGGCGTACTCCTCGACCGCGACGTCGGGGCCGGCACCGCCGTCGCCGCCGATCCAGCGCAGGTGCAGGTCGGCGAAGTTGCCCGCCTGGTCGATCTCCAACCGGCCCTGTTTGCACAGCTCGAGCACGGCGAGGAACCGCACGATCACCTCCAGGCGCTCGCCGAGCGCCGCGGTCAGCCTGCCGAACGTGATCGTCCCCACCCTCGGCAACTCCTCCGCCAGCTCGGCCACGGCGTCGGCGACGCTGACCCGGACTGGCGCCACGTGGTCGAGGTCGACCCGGGGTCCGGGCCGGGGCGTGAGGGTGAGCTGCAGGGCGTCGCGCAACCGCTCGGCGGTCACGCCGAGGAGAGGGTCGGGGGCGAGGCCGGCGAAGCGCTCCTCGAGCCCGGCGGTACGCGCGTACGACCGGCCGGCGTTGTCCATCATCCGCGTGAGGGCGCCGGCGGCGTCCTTGAAGGTCTTGCACTCGAGCAAGCGGGCGAGGAGCAGGTCCCGCTCCTCCCACAGCGCGAGCTCCTCGTCGAGCTCCACGTCGTCGGGACCGGGCAGGAGGCGGCGTGTCTTGAGCTCGAGCAGGACGGCGGCGATCAGCAAGAACTCCGTCGCCGTCTCCAGGTCGAGGCTTGCCTGGATGGACTCGAGCGTCGCGACGTAGCCGTCGACGATGGCCGACAGCGACACCTCCCACAGGTCGACCTGCTCCCGGGTGATCAGCTGCAGCAGCAGGTCGAAGGGGCCCTCGAAGACGGGGGTGCTGACCGTGTAGGGCACCGCTCCAGCGTAGGTGTGCCGCCCCCTACGATTGCGGGATGGCCAGGATCTTCTCGGGCATCCAGCCCACCGGCGGCGTCCACCTCGGCAACTATCTGGGTGCGTTGCGCTACTGGGCGGAGGATCAGCGCGCCGGGGAGTCGTACTACTGCGTTGTCGACCTGCACGCCCTGACGGTCCCCCGCGACCCGGCGGAGCTGCGCGACGAGACGCGGGCGATGGCAACCCTGCTGCTCGCCACCGGGCTCGACCCTGAGGCCTGCACCCTGTTCGTGCAGAGCCATGTGCCGGAGCACCCGCAGCTGGCGTGGCTGCTCGAGTGCACGGCGAGCATGGGTGAGTTGCGGCGCATGACCCAGTTCAAGGACAAGGCCGTCAAGGGTGGTGAGGAGGCCGCTCGGGTCGGGCTGTTCACCTACCCGACTCTGATGGCGGCCGACATCCTCCTGTACGGGACGACACACGTGCCCGTCGGCGACGACCAGCGCCAGCATCTCGAGCTCACCCGGGACGTGGCCGAGCGGTTCAACGGGCGCTACGGGGATGTGTTCGTCGTCCCCGAGGCGGTGATCCCCCCGGCCGGGCGGGGGGCGCGGATCATGGACCTGCAGGACCCCACCGCCAAGATGTCCAAGTCGGCCGAGAGCGACCAGGGCATGATCGGCCTGTTCGACGAGCCCGCCGTGATCGGGCGCAAGATCCGCCGGGCCGTCACCGACGCCGACGGCGGGGCCGGCGCCGTCCGCTTCGACCCGGACGCCAAGCCGGGGGTGTCCAACCTGCTGCAGATCCTGGCCGGCGCGACGGGCCGTGAGCCCGCAGACGTGGCCAGCGACTACGGCCGCTACGGGGACCTGAAGGCGGCCGCCGCCGAGGCGGTGACGGAGATGCTGCGCCCCATCCAGGCGCGCTACCGGGAGCTCCGCGCCGACCCGGCGACCGTCGACAAGGTCCTGCGAGCCGGAGCCGAACGGGCCCAGCCCGTCGCCGCCGCGACCCTGGCGCGGGCCAAGGAGGCTGTCGGCCTGCTTCCGCCCCGCTGAGCGCTCACGCCGACAGGATGTGGGCCCAGGCGTTCTCCGCCGGGGCGAACACCTGGCCGAGGAAGCCGTGCGGGTCCCACAGGACGACCACGAGCAGGACCACCATGGCGTAGCGGCGGAACTGCCACCAGGTCGGGAGGGCGGAGGAGGGCAGCAGCCGTTCGACGAGGACGGAGCCGTCGAGGGGCGGGATGGGCAGGAGGTTGAACACCGCCAGCACCACGTTGATGATGCCGAGCAGGAAGAGCAACTCGACCGGCAGGGACATGGCGTCGAGCGGTGTGTACAGCAGCTGGCGGCGACCGGCGGGTGAGGTGATGGCGCGCAGCACGAGGATCGACGCGCCGGCCAGCGCCAGGTTGGTGGTGATGCCGGCGAGGCCGACCAGGATCGAGTCGTTGCGGGGATGGCGGAACTTGCGGGGGTTCACCGGTACCGGCTTGGCGTAGCCAAAGAGCCCCAGGCCTGTAAGGGCCAGGACTGCGGGCAGCAGGAGGCTGCCGATCGGATCGATGTGCCTGATCGGGTTCAGGGTGAGCCGACCGGCCCGCTTGGCGGTGTCGTCGCCGCAGGCCAGGGCCACGACGCCGTGGGAGATCTCGTGGAGGATGATCGACGGGATGATGACCACCAGCTCCCAGACGGTCAGCAGCCTGATCGAGTGGCGCAGGCCCCACACGGCGATCGCGACGAGGGCGACGGCGATCAGCGCCTGGGGGTGGAGGCGCCGCCGGGGCGCCGGCGGGGACGTCACGGGCGCCACGGTACGGGGTGCAACGGCTAGGCGAGGCGCGCCCGGGCGAGGGTGAGGCCGACGATCGTCTTCGCGTCGACCAGCTCGCCGGCCGCGATCATCCGCTCCGCGTCGGCGAGGGCCACCTCGTGGACCGTCATTGCCTGCTCCTCGACGCCCTGGCGGTCGTCGGCCACCTCGGTCAGGTCGGTGGCGAGGTACAGCCAGGCCAGCTCGTCGCAGTAGCCGGGCGAGTTGTAGAAGCGCGCCAGCAGCTCCAGGTGGCCGGCTCGGCGCCCGACCTCCTCGACGAGCTCGCGCTGCGCTGTGGTCTCGGTCGGCTCGCCGGCGACGTCACGCTTGCCGGCGGGGAGCTCGAGCAGCGCAGCGCCGACAGCGGCGCGGTACTGGCGGACCAGGAGGGCGGTGCCTGGCTCGACGAGGGGCACGACGACGACGGCGCCGGGGTGGTGGACCACTTCCCGGTCGAACGGCGTGCCGTCCGGAGCGGCGAAGTGCCCGCGGGCGACCGTGATGAGGCTGCCCTCGTAGAGCATGTCCTCGCCGCGGGAGACGAACCTGCCGGTGGCCGCCACCCTCAGGCGACCGGCTGCTCGAGCTGTTCCATCTCGAGCAGGCGGGGGGCCCTGCCCTCGGCCCGGGCGAGGGCGGCGCCGATCAGCTCCCGGAACAGCGGGTGGGCACGGTCGGGGCGGCTCTTGAATTCGGGGTGGGCCTGGGTGCCGACCCAGAAGGGGTGGCCCGGCAGCTCGATGAACTCGACGAGCCGGTCGTCGGGAGACACGCCCGAGCAGCTCAGGCCGGCGTCCTCGAGGCGGGCCCGGTAGCGGACGTTGACCTCGAAGCGGTGCCGGTGGCGCTCGGACACCACCTCGCTGCCGTAGGCGGCCGCCACCTGCGAGCCGGGTTGGAGGCGGGCCACGTAGGCGCCCAGGCGCATCGTGCCTCCCTTCTCCACCACCTCCCGCTGATCGTCCATCAAGTCGATGACCAGGTGCGGCGACGACGGGTCGAACTCGCGGGAGTTGGCCCCCTCGAGGCCCACGACGTTGCGGGCGTAGTCGATGACCATCACCTGCAGGCCGAGGCACAGGCCGAGGCAGGGGATGGAGTGCTCGCGGGCGTAGCCGGCGGCGGCGATCTTGCCCTCGATCCCCCGCTCGCCGAAGCCGCCGGGGATCACGATGCCGTCGAGGTCCCGCAGGCGGCCCTCGGCGAGGAGCCCCTCGACCTCCTCCGCTTGGATCCAGTCGACGGTGACCTCGGCGCCGTGGTGGTAGCCGCCGTGGCGGAGCGCTTCGACGACCGACAGGTAGGCGTCTTGGAGGTTGACGTACTTGCCGATGAGCCCGATGCGCACCGGGCGTGTCGAGCGCTCGATGCGGCCGACGAGGCCCTCCCACGCCGACAGGTCTAGGGGGTGGGCGTCGTCGTCGAAGCGCAGCAGCCGGCACACGTAGTCGTCGAGTCCCTCCTCATGCAGGGCGAGGGGGATCTCGTAGAGGTTGGGGGCGTCCACGCAGGAGATGACCGCCTCGACCGGCACGTCGCAGAGGTTGGAGACCTTCCGCTTGAGGCCGTCGGAGATCGACCGGTCCGAGCGGCAGACGATGACGTCGGGGATGATGCCCCGGCTGCGCAGCTCGGTGACCGAGTGCTGCGTCGGCTTGGTCTTCTGCTCGCCCGACGGCCCGAGGTAGGGCACGAGGGTCACGTGGACGAACGCCACGTTGTCCCGTCCGACGTCCTTGCGCAACTGCCGGATCGCCTCCAGGAACGGCAGGATCTCGATGTCGCCCACGGTG